>JAISRG010000055.1 GCA_031273725.1 Puniceicoccales bacterium | reverse complement strand
TATTAAAAATTAAAAAACTATTCTTTTTTTGTTGATTTCTAATCTTTGATATGCTATGGACTCTAATTCATATATTTTATATAAAAATTTAATGAAAAGGACAATTTATGAAAAAAATTGATAATAGCGATAGCGATGCAGGGCTTTCTATGGTAGAAAGAGCTCGGAAACGTCAAGGAGACCACCACCAAAGCCCATACTCAAAAAAAACATTCGAAACGGGTGGTGCAAAAAGGGGCGCACAAGGAAGACTCGCCGCAGCTCCAGTAGCTCGAAATGCAGGAAGGGGCGCTCCAAGAGGAAATGATGCAGCGGGAGCGGGTCAGCAACATCAGCCACTCCAACAACGTGGAGTAGGATTAAGAGGGGGCGCACAAAGAAGGAACCGCCGAGCTCCAGTAGCTCCAAGTTCAGACGCCGAAGCTCTAAGTGCTCAAGAGAAGAAACAGGCAGATGATCTGCTGGCCGGGATCTTTGGTTTATCACATTCACCATCTTCACAATCACGTTCATCTTCACCATCTGAAAATCCTGAACATGATTCTCCACCATCTTCACCATCACGTTTATCTTCACCATCACGTAAACCTTCACAATCATCAATACCACAGTCAGTATTGGCAGCGCTTACTAGTTTAAAAAAAGTAGCAATATTGGCCAAAGATTTATCTATTGCTGCTTTTAATAAAATGTTGGAATATAAAAAATCCGTAATAGTTACGGCACTCACAATATTAGGTGTGTATTTCGGAATACAAACTAAAGACATATTGATTAATATCTTATCCCGGTTTATGCGTATATGGTCCCAGTCGACGAGTTTATTTACGCATACATGGTCTCGGTTGACGAGTTTATTTATGAATACATGGTCTCAGTTGACGAATTTGTTTACAGGTGCATCTTTATTTGCAGGTGAATCTGTTCCACCAACACATACACCTGTTCCACCAACACATACACCTGTTCCACCTGTACCAACACATACACCTGTTCCACCTGCACCTACACTTAGTATATTTCATCTTTTGAATGGTCACAGAGGAGGTCCTTTCTTTAATAGGTACATCTGACCAAGGCTGTTTTCGGTAAGAGAAAGAGAAAGCCCTGAAAGATTGGTAACGACAATTGAGGAAGTTAAATCTGAAAACCCACGGTTATATTTGATAACTTCCATCTGAGATTCAGGTTTATTGGCTCGCACCAGGGAATTCTCAATTCATTGAGAGTTCCCTGGTATAAGTGTTTTGATATATGGTCGACGCGAATTTCAAAGTAAGTGGGCAAAATAACTGAAATAACGGATATGCGAATCTCAAAATAAAGAAGAAAAATTAATAGCGACAACGCCAAGTTTCATAAACCCCACCGTATCCGTGAAATTATCGAAGATGCCGACAAATAGGGTGGCAGGGATAGTGAGATTTCAGGGAAATTTTCTAAACATCAAAACCGCGTTTTGTCCACCAAATCCCATGCTTTCATTGATGGCATACTGGACATCTGTCTTGATGGATTTGTTTGGCACATAATTGAGATCGCATGCTGGATCTGGAGTAGAGTAGTTTATGGTCGGTGCAATGATTCCAGTCTCTATCGCTTTTGCGCAAACGGCAGACTCAACGGCACCGGTCGCGCCTAGTAGGTGGCCAGTAGCACCCTTAGTGGAACTAACAAAAAGCTTGTCTGCGTGATCTCCGAAAAATTTCCTTATGGCCATCGTTTCATATTTATCATTGTACTGGGTCGACGTACCATGCGCATTGATATACTGGACGTCGGAAGGATTCACTCCCGTTTCCGCAAATAGTTCTTCATAGCATCTCACAAGGCCATCTCCATTTGGATCGGGGGCAGTTATATGATACGCGTCGCAACTGGCGGCATAGCCAATGATTTCACAGTAAATTTTTGCTCCCCGGGCCTGCGCATGCTCCAAGGTTTCCAGAATGAGGACTCCAGCACCGTTCCCCATGACAAAACCGTCGCGGGTCGCATCAAATGGTCGACTGGCGGACTCGGGTGTATCATTGTGTGCCGTTGATACGGCCCTCATGGAACAGAAGCCGGCAAGACTTACGGGGGTAATGGCGGCCTCACTGCCTCCGGTGAGAATGGCATCTACCTTGCCGAGTTTCAGCCAATTGAAGGCTTCCCCAATTGAATGAGTGCTCGTCGCGCATGCACTGAGAACTCCAAAATTCGGACCCTTTAATCCAAATTCCATGCCGATAATCCCAGAAGCAATATTCGCGATTAGGGCCGGAATCATAAAAGGAGAAACATATCTGGGCCCCTTTTGGAGAAAAATCCTGATCTGCTCCGTTATCGTCGACATTCCTCCAATGCCAGACCCCACGATGACACCGATGCGAGATCTATCAACATCATTGAGATTGATTTTCGCATCATCGATTGCAAACCTTGCCGCAGCAACTGCGTAGATTGCATACACATCATTTCGCTTTATTGATCTGCTGTCGATAAAATCGGAGGCATTAAAATTTTTGAGCTCCCCGGCTACACGACATGGATAGTTGCTAGCATCGAAAGATGTCACCGCCGATATCCCACTTTTCCCTGCTATTAAATTTTTCCAAGTTTCGTCTGTCCCAATACCAACGGGAGTAATAAGCCCAATTCCCGTGACGACAACACGCTTCCCAAATCCATTAATTGCACGTATGGTGGCCATTATTTGATGGGCTGACTTTCTATTAGTCAGTTATTCTTTGGTTGATGAAATCAACGACATCCTTAACCGTTCGCATCTTTTCAGCCTCGGATTCTGGAATTTCTCCCTTAATTTCATCCTTAAACTCTTCTTCGAATGCCATTACCAATTCAACGGTGTCGAGAGAATCGGCCCCGAGGTCGTCGAGAAACGATGCCTCCAGCGTCACCTGTTCTTCGTTTACGTCCAATTGATCAATAATGATTTTCTTAACTCTTGATTCTATATTATTGTTTGTCATAAGTAAAACCCCCTATGTCTTTCGCATCAAAACAATCCTATTTTGCTACGCAAGCCTTTTTTACATCACCATTCCGCCGTCGACATTAATAACGTGTCCCGTTACATATTTCGCCCCATGCGAACATAAAAATTTTACAGTTTCCGCAACATCTTCGGGCGTTCCCAATTCTTTCATCGGGATATTTTTCAGCAATTCCGCTACTATGTTTTCACTGAGTTTACTGGTCATGTCAGTCCGTATGAATCCTGGAGCCACTGCATTTGCCGTTATTCCTCTGGATGCAACTTCCCTGGCTATGGACTTTGTAAACCCAATTATTCCCGCTTTGGCTGCCGCGTAGTTCGCCTGTCCAAAATTACCTATCAAGCCAACAATGGATGCCATGTTTATAATTCTTCCCCAACGTTTCTTCATCATGGGATGCAATAAATTCTTGGTCCAGTAAAAACAACTGTTCAAATTTGTGTCCAAAACTTCCTGCCACTCCAGTTGGGACATCTTCAACATCAAATTGTCCCGTGTTATGCCGGCATTGTTTATCAAGATATCGGCGGCGGAATATTTATCAAGTATGTTTTTGCAAGCTGCGGAGACTGATTCCGCAGAAGACACGTCGACGGCCATATGCTCGGCGGAATACCCCTGGTCCCGGATGTCCTGTGCCGAGGCCCCACAACTTTCTTCGGACTTGCTCACGCAAATTATGTGACCGCCGATTTTTGCAAGGGATATGGCTATGGCCTTTCCAATTCCCCGTCCTGCACCGGTTACAACGCAAATTTTTCCAGATAATTCTTGCTCAACCATGGCAGATGGTGATGTTGTGTTGCTCGCTTTAGTCAATGAAATCTTTTTGGGAAAATATTCTTGATACAAATTTTAATTGAAAACAGGTGGACATTTGGTAACATTAAGCCAAGTTTTAGCTTTGGCAAAGATCAATGGAGTTAACGAAAAATTGGAAGACATTTTTACTGGTGGTGCTCGTATTTGCAAGCATCGCTTTGGTGATAACTGGGGCTGTGTTTTTCAAAAAATCGAACATGAGACTTTCTCACGCATCCATTCCTCCGACGAATGAGCTAAAAAAGGTCACCTTTAACACAAACGGAAAGATTACATCGGCGTGGTTGGCCCGCGAACTGCGCATAAAAAGAGACGCAGATTTGTTTTCACTGGATATTTCTTCCATGAAAGAGCGGCTGGAAATTATTTCTCAAATTAGGAGTGTTTTCATAGAAAAACGCTATCCCGATACGCTATTTATAAAGGTCAACGAATGCTTGCCCATATTAAAATTTGTTGCAAATGTTGATGGAGAAAAGAAATTGTTCCTCGTCGACGGCGAGGATGGAAGAATTTTTTCTCCCGTTTGCTATGGTAGAGAGGATATTTCTGACATATTGTCAGTTAATTTGATTTTAAAGACCAGCAAGACGAAAAAGTTCCAATTTCTTCCCCAAGCGGGAATGTCTACAGTCAAAGAGCTCATTTTAACATTGAAAGATGAATTTCCAAATATTTTTCAGCTAATAAAATTTCTCGATCTCAGAAATTATGATAATCGCTCGGGGGCCATTTGGTCGACGATCGGGCTACATTTAAAGAATGAAATAATCGTTGTGCTGGGGTCGCAAAATTTTCGTCTCCAACTGATGAAACTCGATTACCTATTGAATGAAAAGTGCAAAAACAACCTGCATAGAATCAGGAAAATCACCCTTTCTTCTTCCGACGACGCAGTATTGGAGTACAAATAGTGAAGTACGCAATGGTAGATTTGCTTGGGTTATGGCAGCAGCAATCTTTTATCTGGTTTTACTCTGCAACTTTTACGTTTCCAAAATGGATTACATCGAAGAATTCGCCTCATGGAAAAATAAAATGCCCTGGGGAAGGCATAGCGTCTAAACACCAACTGGGCAAAATTTGAACATGTTGGATAAAATCTGCACCGGGCAGACTGTCCCCATAGGGCAATTTTGAGTGGCGACAGAATGTTTCTGTACAATCCTATTAATGCAACTGCAAGAAATTTGAAAACTTTATCGAAAAACTTTAGATAATTTGAAAGCATTTCCCGCCGAACAATTGCACATGTCTTTGGGCACCATGCTCCTCGAGTCAACAAAATTTTACCGGCCATAGGTGTCTCGCAGGTGACATAAATATTGTGGCGTTTGGGATTCGCACAGGCCATCAAATTGTTCCCTTGTCATCCGCCATTGCCAATTGCCGCATGGAGTATTTGGGGTGTTAAATCTTGCCTCCGATCCGAGATTAAGGATGTCTTGCATGCTCAGAATCAGCAAATTGGACGGCGATTCATATGCCTTTTTGATAAAATCCCAGGTGACGTCGTCGCAACTTGTCCGCAAGTAGCATCTCACCTGGTGTTTTATGTCCTCTGGTAACGAGCGGAACCACCCGGCGGTAGTATCATTGTCGTGGGTGCCAAGATACAACACGCTGTTTTTTTCATGTCCGTGTGGAAGATATTTGTTTTTATTATTCCAATCGAATGCAAAGTGCAATACGTTCATTCCCGGCAACCCGGTATCACATAGCAATTGTATAACGTCGTCGTTCAGGCATCCCAAATCCTCTGCTATGAATTTTATGTGGGGAAATATTTTTTTGACATGTTTGAAGAATTTTATTCCGACAGATTTTTCCCATTTGCCTCCCATTCCGGTGGTGGCGGGTGCAGGAATTTCCCAGTAGTCGCAAAATCCCCGGAAATGGTCCAAACGCACCACGTCATACAATTCCGCACATCGTTTTATTCGATTTGTCCACCATGAAAAATTATCGGCCGCTAAAATATCCCAGTCGTAGACGGGATTTCCCCACAGCTGTCCAGTTTTTGAAAAAGCATCCGGAGGGACCCCTGCGACAAATTTGGGAGATCCATCCTTTTGCAATTTGAAAATTTGCCTATTTGCCCAGACATCCGCGCTGTCAAAGCCGACAAAAATTGGAATGTCTCCTATTATTTCGATTCCACTGCCATTGGCAAAGTTTTTCAACTTATTCCATTGCCTATCAAATATCCATTGGGCAAATTTATAAAAATTTACCCTTCGGCTAAGTTTTTCATCGGAACCTGCTTTGCCCATTGCAACTTGATGGTTTGAAAACTCCTTTGGCCATTCTATCCACTGCCGGCCGCCAAATTGGTCCTTAATTGCCATAAAGGTAGCATAATTGTCCAGCCACCATGCGGACCGTTGGCAAAAATCATCAAATTTTTTGGCGTCTTTCTTTAAATGTAAAAAATTTCCAAATGCCGTTTTTAAAACCGGCCAAAAATTTTTATACAAATCCCCGAAATTGACGAACGATTCCGGCATTGGCTCCAGCCCATGTAAATCACTATCGACCAGTAATCCTTCCCCGATGAGATCTCGCAAATCGATGAAATATGGGTTGCCCGCAAAGGCAGATGGACTTTGATAGGGAGAGTCCCCATAGCTCGTTGGGTTTAATGGGCACACTTGCCAATATTTCATCCCGGATGTCGTTAGAAATTTGACAAAATCATTGGCCGATTTCCCAAAACATCCAATTCCATGCCCTCCCGGCAGCGAACTTATGTGTAAAAATACGCCACTACCTCTTCCATTTAACCATGACCAAATCCCCATGGCCATATTTTTAAATTTTTTCGCATGTAAAACAAGAAATTAAAATTTTTTACAAAACTACTTG
>JAISRG010000026.1 GCA_031273725.1 Puniceicoccales bacterium | reverse complement strand
TGGGCATCAAAATCCCTGGCAACGGTCGCCATTTCTTGAAAATGCCATGTGCAACAAACGTCATTTACTATGTTTGCTCCATGTTCAAGTGCCCGCCTGGCGACATTCATATGGTAAGTGTCGACGGAGACAGAGATATTGTCAATGGCCGTGGCGGTTTTTAAAACATTTTCAATGCGTTTCCACTCGACATCCGCATCGACGCCGGTCGCTTGGGGATTTGTCGATTCCCCTCCAATGTCGATAATTGTTCCCCCTCCATCGACGAGTTCACGCAAATGTTTCACAGCTTTTGGTTGCGATGCTTCTGCCTTCGATGTTTTTCCATTATCTTGATCAAAAAATTTACCACCATCCGAAAATGAGTCGGGCGTAACATTTAAAATTCCCATGATACACGGAAGGGGAATCTGGCTGAAGCTTTTACTCATTTGCCCCAAAGATTAATTGTTGAGCTTCCACGGCAAGTAATTTTTCCGATGAAAATTTTCCGGAGGCTGAACGGGTGATCGTTTTGCTCCCTGGGCGCATGACTCCCCGTGCAGTCATACACATGTGTTGTGCAGAAATTATTACCAAAACACCATCATTGGGGATATTTTTAGAAATTGCTTCTAGGATTTGTTGCGTCAGGCGCTCCTGCAATTGCAAGCATTTGGTATATTTGTCGACTACGCGTACCAATTTGCTCAACCCAACGACCACATTATTTTTGGGGATATAGGCAATGGAAACGCTCCCAAAAAATGGAAGTAGGTGGTGTTCGCAAAATGATGAAAATTGGATATTTTTCACAATCACAAAATCGCCATAATTCTCTGCGGCAAACGTTTGTTTCAGTAGCTCTTCATCCGGAATATTTTTCGTTTCGGAAAATTTTTGCCACATGGTTGCCACCCGTTGCGGCGTATCTAGAAGTCCTTCGCGCGACAGGTCATCGCCAATGCCTTCAATTAACAGCCCTATGCCGGCAACAATTTTTTCAAAATTCATCGTTGGATTATATGATATATGTGGCTGTTTTTTGCAAGGACAGATTGTCGGCTGCGTTCCAGCGGTGTCGATTGCAATGCATTCACTTTTCTGTCGTCTTATTTGGACAATCCAAAAGTGGGCGCAAAATATCTAAAATTTAGCAATTGCAAAATTTATTACTAAACAGATACTGAAACAACAAAATATGGCAGGTGGTATTGTCGATATAAATGTTGCCGTTCGAGAGTCTTCGGCATGGATATCAATTTTAAGGAATGAGATTGGTAAGTTGATCGTTGGACAACGATATATGGTAGATCGGATGATAATAGGTTTGCTTACCGGTGGACATGTTTTGTTGGAAGGTGTTCCAGGGCTCGGAAAGACTCTAGCGATCAAGTCTCTGGCAACGGCGATACGAGGGTCCTTCCAAAGGGTTCAATTTACTCCCGACATGTTGCCAGCCGACATAATCGGTACCCAAATTTATAATCAAAAAACCGGAGAATTTTATACAAAAAAAGGTCCAATTTTTGCCAATCTGGTCCTTGCCGACGAAATCAATCGTGCTCCTGCCAAAGTGCAGAGTGCTCTGCTGGAAAGCATGCAAGAGTTGCAGGTAACAATCGCCGGAGAGACAAACAAATTGCCAGAATTATTCATGGTGTTTGCCACTGAAAATCCGATAGAATATGAGGGAACATACCCCCTTCCAGAGTCACAGGTCGACAGATTTTTGCTGAAATTGAGGATCGAATATCCGAGCAAGCTGGAAGAGATAAAAATTTTGGATTCGGCGGCCAAAATCAGTAAAGTATCTGTGATAGACGCCGTCGTGTCGATTGACCAAATTTTGAGTTCTCGCAAGTTGGTCGATGAGATTTTCATCGATGAAAAAGTACAGGAATACATGGTGGATATAGTTTCTGCGACGAGAAAGCCCAGCGACTATAAGCTTGATATCGACCAATTTATCCAAATCGGAGCATCCCCACGGGGAACAATCGCCCTAGCTCTAGCTGCTAAGGCATGGGCATTTTTACAGGGCCGAGGATATGTAACCCCACAGGATGTCAAAACAATAGGAATTGATGTCCTGCGCCATAGAATAGTTACTTCTTATCTTGCAGAATCCGAGGGGATATCGAGTGAAATCATTGCCGCAAGAATTTTAAACACCATCCGGGTACCATAGGCACAACACCTTTCCCTTCTTTACTTGATTATTTTTAACCCATTAGGCCTTCTCCCAGCGGTGAAATTTAATCTTTATCTATTTTGGTTACATCGGCAATCTTATCGCCTTCTATGTGCAGTGACGAATCTGAGCGGAATAACAGCTTAGCGTTGAACTTTTTCTCCATGGGAATAAGGACATTCTCATCGTTTTTCATGCGTTCTAGAACTTCGCTATTCAATGAAATTTTGAACTCAGTTTTTGTTTCACTGGGCAATTTTTCTCGTTTTTGTTGTAGAAATTCGGCGAGCTTGCGATAAATTTCATTGCACATGGTTCGTGGGGATTTCATAAACCCATCACCATCACAATATTGGCAAATGGCGCGCATCTCGCTGCTATTGCTTTGCGAATGTCATTGGCGGGAAACTTCCATGAGTCCAAATTGCGACATTGGCAGTGTAAAATTTGTCGCGAGGTCCTTGGATAGCTCCTTGGCATGAGATTGAAAATATTGGTGCGGTCCTTTCTGTTGACTATATCGATAAAATCGATCACAATCAGGCGTCCGGTA
>JAISRG010000049.1 GCA_031273725.1 Puniceicoccales bacterium | reverse complement strand
TTCCATCTGAGGGTTAAAAGCATTTACAATGGTATTCTCGGCGCGTTTTTGTGGTTATTTTTCCAGGATGGTTTTTGGAATATTTGCAATGAGACGTATGGCAGGAAACCAAGAACTATGTTGATTGTCAGAATGGTAAAAAAATATGCGGATTTATTTTGAATGCCTATGGCATTGGGCGGAAAAAATCCTATCACATAGAACAACGCGCACACGACCAATCCAGTGCCGGCAACTACACACATGCCGAATTTTCCAAACGGGACCTTATATGAACAAATCATATTGGGATGGCGAAATTTTAAAACAATAGCCGATAGAAACATTATTACATACATCAATAGCAAAAACTGTGTGGTCGCAACGGTTAGCATCGTAAATGCAGTGTTTATTGATTCGGCAAATATGAATAGGACGGATAATATGGACGATATGAATGCCTGGGCTATCATTATATTTGTCGGCATATTATTTCGATTTAGCCTATGAAACCATCTTGGCAAATCTCCATTATACGTTGTCGCATGGAGTGCACGAGGAGGTCCGGACACCCATGCGCAAAACCATGCAATCGACCCGATTATCATGGCACATGAAAGTACGGGCATAACCCACGACATTTTGACTTCTGCAAAAAATGCCGCCAACACTTGCATTGCTCCTCCGTTCATTGTAATTTCATTCGCTGGAATCACGATGGCGATTGCCAAGGAACCTAATACACAAACAGCCAAAATTAGAAATGAAGATATGAACATGGCCCGGGGATATTGTTTTTGTGGATTATCAACATCTTGAATGTGATTGGCTGACATCTCAAGGCCTGCAAAACCAAGCAAAACTCCAAGAAATAGTGAAACATTGGCCGCGCTAGATAAGTCAGGGACGAGGGAGGTGACCGAAAATTCTATCTGGGATTGCCTGCCAGATATTAACCAGAATATTCCTATTCCAACCATTAGCGCTACGGGGATAAAAGTCCCAATAATGCCTCCGATTGCGCTGATGAACCCAGTCAGCTTTACCCCTCCCAGTGTCAAAAACGTTCCGCCCCAAATGACAATGATGATGACGGAAAGTGTAAAAATTTTACTGTCTACCAATTGGGGGAATATTCCGTAGGCCATCGTACTAGCAATAAATGACAAGGCCATCGGAAAACATATAAAATTATTGGCATTTTGTAACCATACGGCAAAAAAACCAACGCGGGGGCCAAAAGCATGGGAAACCCAGTTGTAAATCCCTCCATTTCCCAAATCTCCCGATGCCAGTTCAGCAGAGACCAGCGCACTTGGAATGAGAAAACAGAAAACCGCAACGGAATAAAAAAATAGCATTGATAGTCCATAGGGGGCTACCGAGGGCAAAGTTCTAACATTGGCAATGGCTGCAAAATTTATCATCACCAAGGAAAATATTCCTATGCGTTGCCTAGCATTCATACATTTTTTGTTACACGAGGCGTTATCACCATAATTTCCACAAAAGCAAATAAAAAGATTCGGCGAGAATATCTATGAAAAGTACCTCTTCGAAGAATAATGTCCACCCTGAAGTCAGAAGTGGTTCGCTCGATATTTCCTGTTACTTTATCTACGCTTTCCTTATCTACCCTACGGTATTATCTTCAATTACTTTTTAACGACTATCCTCGGAATAGATTCTGATAAAAAGTTTTCAAAAAAGCTAGAGTTTTCCATAAAAAGTCCTATTTCCTTGATGAAGTGTGTCGAAAAAAGCTAACACAACTTTGATAGGTGTATTTGTTGTCATAGCAATGTTGCTATTTGTCGTGGCAATATTTGTATTTTCGTCGATAAATTTTTTCAAAAAAAAAATGACATTTTATGCTTTCTTTGACACATCTCTCAATGGGCTTGAAGTAGGTTCTCCAGTAAAGTTTAAAGGCATCAAGGTTGGGGCAATAGAATCCATAGAAATAATCTACGATATTGAAGTTGATGAGGCTGTAACAGCCGTAATTTTCAATATTGATGCTAATTTGTTCAAAACGATTGGTGGGAATAAGATGCGTGTTGTAGATTATAACATGTTTTATGCTGAACAAATTGGACGAGGTTTGGCAGCTAAATTGTCGATGGAAAGCATCTTGACAGGAAAGATGTTTGTTGGGTTGGATTATTATAAAAATGAGCAGGAAAGATTCTCCAAGGATATTACTTTGGGCAAATATCAACAGATGCCATCGGTTGCTACAGAGCTTGATGAATTGATGGCTAACGTTGACATGATAATGAAAAAGCTATCGAAGGTGGAATGGGAAAAGATTTCTTCATTGATAATTTCTTCCCTAGATAGCCTAAAAAGGACGGCCAGGACTCTAGATTTTACATCGATAAAAAGAGCAATGGATTCCATTTCCGATGTGTTAGCTTCAGATTCCGGCACAAGACAGTCCATAGACGATTTTTTACAACAACTATCCAAAATGTTGCGTTCCGTGCGGGTACTGCTGGAATACATTGAAAGAAACCCGAATGCATTGATTGCAGGAAAGGCACTATGAGACGTTTTAGAATATTTTTAATTTTCCTTTTTTTTTGTTTCGTTTCCCTAGGATCTGGTTGTTCAGTCTTTATTCCACCCAAGAAGGATATTTCCAAGTTTTATACATTCCGTAGCTATGGTTCACCAGAAAAAGTATCCGATTCTTCGAACCACAAACAGATGATTATAAATCTGACGGTAGGGGAAATTCCTTCCTATGCGGATTATCCGTATATTGTTACAATATCTACTCATAATAGGTTAGTTTTGTCGGAAATTAATAGATGGGCAGAACCATTGCAAGATGCATGTGCCAGAACTCTAACCAATGAATTATCTAAGTTAATGTGCGACTATGCACTAATTATACCTTCCTCATGCACCAAGGGCAATTCATTTCTTTATGATTACGTCCTATCAATTGGATTGAGCGATTTTATATATGATGAGGAAGAGAAAAAAGTCACCTTGGAGTGTGTTTGGTCGTTAATTAATTTTGCAACAAAAAGCCAAGTATTAATCCATGAGTATAAAAAATCAACACCATCTAGTTTTAGTGATGGCAGCTATAAAGACATAGTAGACACCATGGAGCTTGCATTATATGAATTGGCCCAGGATATTGCTGCAAAGGTAGGACAAATTTTTCCAGAAACAGAACTAAAATGATAGTTTTTATGTGATGATTTCATACTTTTTCATAAAAAAGTTTTTGCACATATTTGTTAGGTCTTGCAGTGTCGTAGCTCGACGAATGTAATATGGAAAGCTTCCCAAAGGATCTACAAATTCAGCAATTGGAATTGCATATTTTTTCATCGACGAGGTTTTTTGAAAATCTGTAAGGCTAAACTCTTCGGAAACATTTTGTAATTTTTCTATGAAATCCAAATAGTCTTCGCCAGCCGGGATAAAAACTTTGGCCTTGTTGGTTAATTCGTTAATTTGACGAAATATCCAGGGGTTAGATATTGCAGCTCGTCCAATCATTACACCGTCAGCATTGGTTTCTTTGATAATATTTACGGCTTCCTGGGCTGTTTTTACGTCACCGTTGGCAATTACGTGGCAACGCAGGGCAGCCTTGGCAATTTTTACATATTCAAAATTAACGGGTTCGCCATACATCCCCTTTACGGTCCGTGCATGTACGTATACCGCAGACAGCCTGTGTTTCATTAGGTGATCCAGAATGATATCAAATTCCTTGGGATCCCTGTAGCCAATGCGGGTTTTTACGGAAATTGGAATGTCGATGTTATTGGATAATATTGAAATAATGTCATCCATGGTATTCAATTCCGTTAGTAAAGTCCCTCCCACACCTTTTCTGCTGATTTTTGGCATTGGGCATCCACAATTTAAATTAATCGATTTGATTTTATAACGTTGCAACTCTTTGGCTATTCTTAGAAAATGTTCGGGCTCCTTTCCCAGCAATTGTATGCTCAAATCTGCAACACTTTTCCTGTTTTCGATCAAATCTATTATGTCGTTCGTAACAATTGCCGTTGGGTGCACCCGTAAAAACTCGGAAATATATTCATCGGGCTCTCCACAATCACACAGTGTGTCCATAAAATGGCGTGTGGTTAAACCCTTCATTGGTGCCAAACTTGTAAAAAATTCCCTTTCGTGTTTATTCCGTGGCATACATAATAATCTTGAAATGAGCCATTGATTCAAAATGATGTGCACCACATGTCAATTGTTAGAACCTTTGTCTTATCCGTGTGTTTGCTTTTGATCACAACGGATGTCAATTGTGAGCCGATTATACGAGGCACGAAGAAGCATGATGCGATTATTAAAAATGTTTCAGTTCGCCAATTTGACGATGGTGCATTCAAAATAATAGGGGAATATTTTGGCAACAAGAAGGAAAATCAATCTTTTCGCTGCATAGCGCGGGATGATGAGAGTACGAGGACAGGTACCTATTTCATGTTGGGTGAAATAAATTCATTACAAAACTTCCCAGGGAAACATTTGTTAAAATTTACGTCATCATGTCTCTCAAGGAAGGCATACTCTCGTTCAAGTGCAGGGTTCCCGACGATCATCAGCATGCTTTCGTGACAGAAATCGACTGTGGCATAACATCAATGCCGATAGATATCACGAATCTAAAAGCGTGGAAGGTGGAACTCGTCAATAAAAATGATAAAAATCTTTGTTCGAAACAAAGTTATATGTGGCAATAAGGGCGATCGCAGAAAGTGGCTATATAACGTCGAAGCCGGGCGAACATTAACTTCGCATAATGTGCCAAAATAAGAAGACCCCAAAAGGAAACCTTGGCCTGTGTGTCGAGGGCAGACATCACGTGAGTTGGCTTAAGTTTTTCCTTAGGAAAAAATTGCCCCATTGTCTCGAGGGAAATGCCTCCGTGTGCTCTGGTGATATCTTTCGCTGAAATACCGGATATCATCTAGTCCGAAAGTACATGCCCAGCCCGGTCTGATGAAGATGCGCTGAACTTTTATAGATGAAACTTGTTTATCATCCAACGTAGCCTCCATTGCATTCGCTTATTTCTTGAACTCGGCCAACCGAAGCCTGAAATATGTGATTCAATTCTTGCTGATCCAGACCCCTCAAAACCCCTTGCAGGCACTCAAAAAACTGGTCCTCGTCAGCCAGGTGAATCCGTTCGAGTTTTTCTTTGACGGTAGAAAACAAGTACAAGTCACTAGTAGCCATATTAGGTGAATAGGGTTGGTCTGGCATGCGGTGAATGCCATGTTTTTCGAGCCAATCTGTTGAACTCGACTTGTGTGAACAGAGCAATTGTCGACAGAAATCACCAGTCGTTTTTCATGCGATGCCCTTCTGCAAGGAAAGATCATTTGTTCTAGGGAAATAAGTATATTTGTCACGAAACAGT
>JAISRG010000065.1 GCA_031273725.1 Puniceicoccales bacterium | reverse complement strand
GAGACAAAAAAATAAAAAAGCCTTAGGGAAAAAGTATGAAGACCCAAGCCCTAAGACTGATAAAGCTATTTGTTAAAATCGACGACCTATGCAAGAAAAAAATACAAACGAAAGCGCTTGGAAGGGACAAAAATGTGGCCGTGTGAGCGAAATTTTGACGATCCAAATATGGATCAATCTGCGCGGATGTAAGAATTTGAAGGCGTTTTACAATGGCGTAAACGGAGAGTTTCTGCGATCATTTTTGGGTTCCTTATTTTGAGCTTCACATAGACGCAGCCTTATGATTGGTGCCAGAGGGCAGATTTGAACTGCCGACCAAAGGCTTATGAGTCCTCTGCTCTGCCACTGAGCTACTCTGGCATGGAACTGAAAAGTATCAAGTACAAGAAGTTTCCTTTGTCAAGTGCCTTGTTAGAATCAGTCTTATTTTATGAAAGTCCGAGGGGAACCTATAGTAGCATGTATTTTGCAATGGCTGCTATGGTGATACAATGGGAAATTTCTCCAATTGCCACTGCTTTTATAAGATCTTGTTTGGTTATTAGAGAAGTTGTCAAATCTTCGAATTCATCGAAATGGGTATCCTTTTTCTTTGTGCAATTTTTAATCAATACGACATTAAGAACATTCGTTTGTATTGCCGGATTGGGATATAGTGTTGCAATTACCTTGGCCAGCTCTCCACAAAAGCCAGTTTCCTCTTCCAGTTCCCGCTGGGCGGCTTCAATTACGTTTTCTCCTCGATCCATCATACCACCTGGCAATTCTAGTGACAATTTGCCCGACCCAAAGCGATATTGGCTAACCATAACAATTTGATTATCCAATGTTTCAGCAATTACCTGAACCCAATCATTGCAGTCGATGATATAAAAATCTCCAGATTTATTATTGGACGGATTTTTCAATTTACAACGGGCGACACTGAAAATCTTATAATCTGCCATCGTTTCTTTTGATAATTCCTCCCACAAAGCAGGTTGACTTTTGTCCATTTCTTGCATTTTTATGAGAAGTGTGAAATTTTATTATTTTTTCAAGGTTTCTTTGTTGCAATATTAAAGTCATGGTATAAAGTTATTCCCTATGCGGAGAATAAAAACATTGTCGGATATTTCTTGTAAAGGGAAAAAAGTTTTCGTTCGAGTTGATTTTAATGTTCCCATAGATAGCAGGGGAAACGTTTTGGACGATTCCAGGATCGTAGCGGCATTGCCGACCATACGCTATTTAGTACAAGAGGGCGCAAGGGTAATTTTAGCTAGCCATCTTGGGCGACCAAATGGCGAAATAGTTGCCAAGTATTCACTGCGTAATGTTGCTGTGATATTGGCAAGGCATATTGGCCAACCCGTATTGTTTCTCTCTGATTGCGTTGGAGAAGAAGTGTTATCTGGGATCTCAAGAATGATAGATGGAAGCGTAGCTCTGTTGGAAAATTTGAGGTTCCACGTGGAAGAAACTGCCAACGATGAAAAATTTTCCCAGCAACTTGCTTCACTGGCAGACGTTTATGTTAATGATGCTTTTGGATCTGCCCATAGGGCGCACGCATCAACGGAAGGGATAACTCGGTTTGTAAAACAGAGCGCTGCCGGATTACTTATGGAAAAAGAATTGGAGTTTCTTGGAACAAAAATTGCCGAAACCAGGCATCCTTTCGTGGTCATACTAGGGGGAGCAAAAGTTAGCGATAAGATCAAAGTTATCGATAATCTTTTGGAAAAAGCGGACTCCATGTTGATAGGAGGTGCTATGGCGTATACTTTCCTCGCAGCCAATGGCAATACGACTGGAAATAGCATGGTAGAAGTGGACAAAATTCAAGTGGCAAAAGATGCTATCCGAAAAGCGAAAGAAATAGGGACAAAATTACTGCTCCCCGTAGACCATATTGTTACTTCTTCTTTAAATGCGGAGACAAATACAATAGATTCAACGTCTTGTGCTGAATTAAATATTCCCGATGGCACAATTGGAGTGGACATAGGACCGCGGACAATCGAGTTGTTTGAAAAGGAAATCAATGGAGCCAGCACGATTCTGTGGAATGGTCCAATGGGGATTTTTGAAAGACAGCAATCTTCAACGGGGACATTTGCCATTGCCAAGCTAGTGGCAGAATCAAATGCAATGTCGATTATTGGTGGTGGAGACTCAGCAAAAGCCATAAAAGAAAGTGGGTATGCGGATAAGGTATCATTTGTTAGTACCGGAGGAGGGGCAAGCCTAGAATTTCTTGGAGGAGATATTTTGCCGGGTGTTGTAGCATTGATGAAAAAATAACGTACTTTACGATTTATGGTAGAACATAGAAGATATCTTATAGCAGGGAACTGGAAAATGAATGTTTCTAGCTCGGATGTTGGACATCTAATATCTGAGATTCACAGTGGGATAGCAAATATAACAAGGGTTGATATTTTAATTTGTCCTCCCTTTACGTCAATCCAGGCAGCAAAAAATGCAATCGATAAAATTAATAATATTTTTTTAGGGGCTCAAAACTTTTATCCAGAAAAAAATGGAGCATATACGGGCGAAGTTTCCGCAATTATGTTGCGGGAGCTTGGAGTTTCCTACGTCATTATTGGTCACAGTGAACGCAGGATGTATTTTAATGAAGATGATAATTTTATAAACAGGAAAGTGAAATGCGCATTGGGGAATAGCCTAATTCCTGTCCTTTGCATAGGAGAAACAATCGAACAACGTAGGGATAGCAAAGAATTCGACGTCATTCAATCGCAGTTAAAACATGGGTTGAAAGACATTACTATCCGCGAGGCGGAAAAGCTTATCATAGCATATGAACCGGTATGGGCAATTGGAACGGGAGAAACTGCAACTCCAAAGATTGCGCAGGAAATGCACGCATTTATCAGAAATCTTCTAAAAGAAATGTTTAATACAAAAGTAGCAAATGCCATCAGAATTTTATATGGTGGATCAATGAAAGCCGACAATGCAGAAGAACTGCTCAGAGAAAATGACATTGATGGCGGCCTCATTGGGGGAGCATCCCTAAAGGCTACTTCCTTTTGCGATATTATCAAAACAGCCAATACTCTATCGGCTTAGGGGCGAGACTCATCCTCACTTACAAAATCAGAGGGGAGCGGAAATTTAAATAGATTGGTTGCAGAAGTGGTAATATGGTGGCCATTTTGGGCTTGAGAAGGCTATAACAAAGGTCTCTGTGCCGTTTTAAAGCTGATCTTATTTATGAATTCTTCCTAAAATTTTTTCATTTTTCTCACCCTCATTTTACGATTCGCGTAAATCTGTATTGCTTAGTTGTAACCGTTGCTTTGTTTATAAGAGTATAAACCTATGTTTAACATTTCTAGTTTTTTTGGTACGGTGGCTTTTCTATTATCATGCATAAGTCTTATTCCCCAAATTTGGAAATCATTTACAACCAAGTCTACGAAAGATATTTCCACACTAATGCTTGTAAATTATCTAGTTTGTTCAGTCTGTTGGATTATCTATGGTTGTTACATGCGATCACATCCCATAGTGTGGAGTAATGTTGCCATGCTTGTGACCAGTTTTATTTCCATTGCACAAAAATATTATTATGATCGTAAAGTTCGATAGTTATAGGTCGGTATTATGTTTGCATGGAGACTTGCCAGACCATAAATTTTTTCAGAAAGTACGGATACCAATAATTGCCGCAGATGGGGCTGCAAATTTCCTGGCGTCCCGCGGCATAACACCCAATATGATAATAGGGGATCTGGATAGCGTCAGGCAGGATTTATTGGTCGATGGCAAATTTATAAAACTTGGCGATCAAAATTCATCGGACTTTGAAAAAGCACTAAACTATTTGGGCGATAACAATCTATTGCCAACCATCATTCTTGGCATGAATGGTGGATACATGGACCACATCCTAAATAATATAAACATCTTTGTCCAGACAAAGTCTATTTTTTTTGGAGAAGATGTCATGGGTTTGATGCTTGACGGGCACCACAAGTTTAATTTGAAAATTGGGACAAAGTTATCACTTTTTGGGATACCCAGATGTTGTATCACAACGGAAGGCCTAAAGTGGAATCTTAACATGGCAGAATTAGTTTTTCCTGGATTTAATTCTTGTTTCAATAGAACGGCATCAGAAAATGTCAACATTGACATGATAAGTGGAAAAGCACTGTTGATTATTTATACATCGACCATAGTAGATGCGGGTTTGTAACCTTCAAAAATAATCAAACATCAATACGAATCTCAAAATAAAGAAGAAAAATTAACAGCGATAATAGCCGCGCAGATGGTAGAATAAGCGGACTGGGGAACGGAATCAGGTGAGCTAATTAAAGAATCTCATTCTAGGTGCGCAAAGCTGACGCTGGCTCCCGGGATTTCGCCATCTCCCGGGATGGCATTGCTTTCCTTGGGCTTATTCATTTCATCCTAGCCGTTGAATTCCTG
>JAISRG010000029.1 GCA_031273725.1 Puniceicoccales bacterium | reverse complement strand
CAATAGGTAATGTGCATAATCAAATGAGGCAAGCTCTTATTTCCTCATCCGTCTACCAGAAAAATGTTGATTTTTTTCATAAACCAACAAAGGTTTATCTCTCATCTGCTCAGGTGGCGAAATGGTAGACGCTGAGGACTTAAAATCCTTTGGCCGCAAGGCCGTGCGGGTTCGAGTCCCGCCCCGAGCACCACTGGTAAATAAAGAGGTTGCGAACGGATGGAGAAACATTACACTATATAGTATGCTAGACGGAAATAGCCTCATAATTAAGATTGAGAGCGAGAGAAAGTCTGTCATAAAAATTGGCAACATAATGCCAGAGATAGGAAAGCTTATTTTTAAGCCAAGCCCAGTAGTGTTCAATAGGGTTGAGGTCCGGCGAATAGGGCGGCAGATAGAGCAGTTGACAGCTGACATTTTCGATGGTTTCGCGGATACGAGGGGATTTATGGAATGCGGTGTTATCCATAATGACAACTTGCCCGGGACGCAATTCTTGGCATAAAACTTTTTCCAACCAAATGCAAAAGTTGTCAGTATTCGTGTAATCATCGAAGTAAAACGGGGGATTTTTCTCCTACAGATCACTGCGATAACCGTCGTCCGCCTATGGCAGGCAGCTCCAGATCTTTCTTCGATAACCTTAACTCCTTTTTCCGACCAGGCATATTTCTTGATGTCTTGGTGATTTATGCCGGATTCATCTACGAAAACAAGATCTTTTACTTGCTTTTGATTGATGAATTTCGTGAATGCTTTCCGCTTTTCTTCATCCTGTTCCTTGTATTATATGACTTTTTTATAGGTAATTCCAAGCTGCCTTATTCTGTAAAGAACAGAAGCATCACTTGCTCCAAATGCTGCTCCTATCTCTTTCAAAGTCATATCCGGATTATTCTTGATGTACTCCCTCAATGCCTCCGGGTCCAATTTCTGCGGCTTATAGACTTTACGTTTCGTCACTGCTAATCTCCCTTCTTTCTGCCTCTTTTCCCAGCGATATATGATTTTTCGGTTCAATCTAAATACCCTTGCTGTTTCCATTTTCCTCCTCCCCTCTTTTCTATATTCTATCACCTTTTCCCTCAAATCCAACGAACAAACTTGTGCCATTTCTCTTCCTTTTTAGTTCCTTCATCTCTTTTCTTTGCTCAGAGGCAACCTTTTCTTTTACCTTATGTATCTACTGGGCTTGGCTCAAAAATAAACTTCCATACCTTTGGCATCACATTGCTGATTTTTACGATTGCCTTTCCCCTGCCCTTAATTCCTTGGCTGTGTGACTGTGTTAACATAGTTCACTATGGTAGAAGCAGGGCTATTATCACCGTTAGTTTTTCTTCTTTATTGTGCAATTTATACATATATCCAATATTTGTCTTTGACAAAAAAGAATAGTCTGCTTTTTCTAAGAAACCGAAAGGATATTTTAAATTATGAATATCGGATCCATTATTCCCAGTCCTGCTGTTCTAGTAACTAAATCGCCAGAACAGATATCCCACAAGGGAGAAATCGATCACTTTTCACACAGTCATCAAGTGAAGTAGAATAAACGAGTTTAGCAGATCGAAAACGTGAAAACTGATGCAAATTGTTGGATTCTTCGATTCGAATATCAACATTTGTTATCCGGCGCCTTACTCCCGAAAGGTGGTTTGGTATTATTTTCCATGGGTGTGTCTTATTTCGTTTTTCACCGCTTTCTACGAGATTCGAGAGGAAGCGCCTCACAATGTTATTGGAAACTACCGAGCAGAAAATGGAATTATTATTACTACCTGCTTGATCGAATAATAAATAAGAAACATTCCATTTCCACCACTATAATTGACACAAGGAAATCTGATTGTCAACAACATGACAACGGCAGAAATGGAAGCAAGTCACAAGAAACTAGTGATTATTTAGCAAGTTTTTTCGCTCAAACCAAGGTATCGCCATCAGCTCATGGTCGTACGATAGTCAATATGTCCGGGGAAAAAATCTCTGTGGGTAGAGATCTATATTGTCGCAAGTAGATCCGGATTGTGCAGGCATGAAACTCGCCAACCCTGCTCAGGGAGGGATACAATTCGAATCAATGCCGCCAAAAATATCGAAAGAAGACAGAAAGTTACTTTTGAAAAATTCAGAAAGGAAACATTGGCAACAGTCAGCGAATTACGTTTGGCAAGAGCCATAGGGTATGACAAAGATCATCCTGGAGACATAAAAAAGCAGGAGGCCTAAAACAATCTTTGGAAGCGAAGATGAAGGCCCTTATAGCAGAACTTAAATTATATTTCCCTCGACAGCGACATCGCATGTCGAGTAAATGGAGTTGGTCTTGCCGGAGCAACGATGGATTTGCTCAAATACTCTGGTGGGCATCCTGCGAATTTTTTAGACATTGGAGGAGGCGTTAATGAAGAACAAATCACCCGGACATTCAAAATTATGCTAAAAAATCCAAATATTAAGGGCATTATCGTTCATCTCTTTGGGGAAATCGGAAAATGCAATGCGGTGGCACAGCGGATCGTCAATGCCGCACAGGCAACATTGCTATCCCTTCCACTGGTTGTGAGATTTGAAGTTACAAATGTTACGGAAGGGAAAGAGGTATTCAAGCGGAGCGGTTTCAAAATTACTTTTGCGAATCACCTCGACGATGCGGCAAAGCAAATTGTTAACTTACCTAAACAATAATCAATATGACACTAAACCAACGAGTATTCTGGTCAGTAAAGAAACACGTGTTGTGGTCTGTGGAATCACTGGAAAAGCCAGCACATTTGACTCAGACCAATGCCTGGGGTCCGGCAAAAAAATAGTGGCTGGCGTCACGCCAGAAAAAGGAGGGCAGAGAACGGAGAGCAATGTTCCGATTTTTAATTCGGTGCGAGAGAGTGTTAGCAGTGAAGGGGCCGATACGGCTTTGATTTTTGTGTTTCCCATGTTTACAGCTGCATCGATTATTTAATGCATCGATTCAAAGTTGAAACTCATAATTTGCATGACGGAGGGGATCCCGGTTCTCGACATGGTTAGGGTAAGCGCGAGATTGGAACATTCTAATTCACCCCTCATTGGTTCAAACTGCCCCAGAATAATTTCTCCCGGCCAACGGTGCAAAATTGGAATAATACCGGCCTACATTCACAGACCAGGCCCGATTGGAGCTGTTTCGCGATCGGGAACGCTTACCTACGAAGCTGTCTGGCAAATTACCCAACGTGGCAATGGTCAATCGACGTGTGTCGGTATAGGCGGCGGTCAGGTAATTGGAATGACGCATTTGGGCATAATAATGATGTTGAATCCCGACTCGAAGACCGAAGCCATCAGAGTGATAGCATAAATTGGAAGAAATTCCGAAGAAATTGCAACTGAATATATAAAGCAATACGTCAAAAAGCCAGTGGGTGTATTCATTGCCGGTCTAACTGCACCGAAGGGGCGACGCATGGGCAAAGCAGGGGCGATAGTTTCCGGCAAAAATGGGACAATTGAAAGCAAATTGGCAGCCCTTCGCGATGCCAATGTCGCGATTGCAGATACCCCTTCAAACATCTCAGACACGGGTTTTCAATCTACGAAAAATAAAATTTCTCGTCACTCCTTATTTTGCCAGTAATCTTCAGAAAACGGGTTCGCGGGATATAACTTGCGTCTGATGGAATGTATAAATCTTGTCTCAACGAAGACCTTGAGGGAGATGGGGCGGGCATCTGGAGTCAGCGATGTTGTTATACTTTACAGAATAAGGCAGCTTGGTGCGTACCCATGAAAAAAGCCTTCTTATTTAAAGAAAGGAACAAATCCAAGCAGAAGGAATTCATGGAATTCATGGAATTCATCGCCAAAGAAAGAGTGAAAAATCTTGTTTTCGTCGACGAATCGGCACAAATTACCGAGACATCAAGGAAACTGCTTGGTCGGGAAAGGAGTTAAGGTCTTTGGAGAGAGCGGTGTATCTCGCGGGCAAACCAGCATCATCGCCGGGATCTGCTCTGGAAAAATCATGGCACTATTTGACATCAATGATCATCGCATATTCAATTCACATATCCACTTTTGGGTTTCATGCTGTCAATTTTTATGACAAACTTTCTTTTGCTTTTAATCTTAATTATGGGACTGCCACTATTTAGTGCAACATAGTTTTTGTTCCACAAATCCTGGAACAAATATGGTACTGTTCTGTTCTACTGGGGCAATATGTTTATTTTTGCATTATCCGTGACATTTGCCCATTTTTGAATAGTGTTCCTGCGCGTGTACTCTCGGATGCGGCGATGGAACTATATTCAGCTACGCTTGATATTGAGGCTGCTGCAGTGTGCCTTGTTCCAAATCCCCCCGGCACAACAGCATTCTGATTCGGTATATAGATCAATGTTCCTGCGGATTCTACTATGCCATCACGACAGATTACAAAGGCTCCATCGATCAGGTAAAATTCCTTGATGGTTTCATCCACAAATGAGTTGGCAATATTTCGTTCGGTTTCTGGATAACCATAGAATGGATTGAAAACAAGCGGTTTTACGAATAGGGAAATCTTATTTACATCCGCAATGACAAATCAAAATCCTACGGCTTTCCTTTCACGTCCTTCAATCGCAATTTCCGTGGCGAACAATCATACCTATTCTAATACTTCCGGTTTTATATCTCTTTGTAAAATTTTTGCATGAGAGGAGATAATTTGACGAAATTCTTTTTAAACTCAATTATGAACAACGTATCCAACACTTTTGAAGTGCTATTACACCCAACGCAGCAAATTTTTGCAGCGGGAGAAATGGTTGTTTTTGCTATGCCGAGTAAAATCACCTCTTAAACCCACGAATCCAATGAGTTGGAATTACGTTAATGTGGAACTCCAGATGGAAATCATAGATGCTGTTGCTAGAATCACAGTCATGTCCTACATTTAGCAATTCCAGCCCGTTAAAAACTTGTTCTGTATCAATATTGTTAAGATCAATGTTGCCGAACAACAGAATGCTTGTACATTGTGATTGGGGTGCAATTTCAATCGCATTTTTCAGAAAAAGTTCGTTGGGTTTGGATTGCACAGTTTTAATCTTCTTGTTAACATTTTTTAATAAATCTATCAGGGCTGTTTTAAAATGCTTAAATATTTCTGCTTTTTGCAAATGTTTGAGAACCGATAATTTTTTTCGAAAAAAACTTACCAAATCGGCAATGATTCTGACAAAATATGCTCATTTTTTGATACTCATAGCAAAATGATTCTGTGTGTATATTCTATGCTGCTCGTAAAATTGTACTTTATTCCCTTTTCGGACTATCCGATATATATTTCATAGGGTGATGAAAAGTCTCGGCGCAAATGTAAAATAAGGACCCCGTTCTCTATGTAAGATGAGGTCTCATGTTCCTTGGCTTCCAACTCCGAAGCAATTACATCAATATTCCCTCCAAAATCACCTACTGATAACATTTTGCTGAGAGCATCTCTAAAAGAAGAACTTGACAATTCTATCATGGAGTCGTAATTGAAATACTGAACAAGGCTCATTTTGTGTCACCTGCTCAGCAGTGAATAGAATTTTTAAAAAATTTCAAAATAAATGCGCGAATCTCAAAATAAAAGAGCAAAAAAGAAAATTTTTAGGAAGGATTTTCGATGAAATCAGCCCTAGGAGAGGTAAAGCTCTTTGTTAAAAAAGATGATCTTTGCATAGAAAAGATAAAAGAAAGAATTGAGAAGGGACGATAATGTGCCCTGTGCGTGAGCCAAATTCTGATAACAAGCGTGATTCAATCTGAATGGTTGATGAATTGAAAGATATTTTACAATGGAGGAAACGGGCAATTTTCACAACAATTCTCCTACAGTGCCGAATTATCTTTCTTTTCTGAAATAGAAAATAAGACATGCTCAATGTTTCCAAATCCTTGATTTTAACAAGACTTGATTCAATTTTTCTGAATTTTCATTTTGAGTTATTGCTGTTAATTTGGATCCCTATTTTTGGTTCCGCGCAAATCTCTTTGAAGCGGACAGGACGAATATCTGCAACATTCGATGGGGATCTAATTCCCCGAGAGCCTCTTCTTATGCCTATTAGACTTCGGGCGTTTACTACGCTTGTGTTTATTCATTTTACGAAGACGCGTTTTCTTTAAATTTCCCATATTGAATCGACAAATTACCTATCTCGGGCCTACGATTGAAATTATTGTGGGGGACAGATCTGATGCAGTATGATAGATTCAAAAACTGGATTTTCCGATGTTTACATCATGCTTTTGAATGTCTTCCTGTCTACGATATCGACGATAGGTTCAACGGATGTGTCCGTTCTGAAAAAGTTTGTGTTTAATCGTTTCTCCGTGAATATCAAAGATGCTGAATCGTGGACCCATTACCCGCGATTGGTTGGATGAGCCGATTTTGCATCGAGTCTACCAGTCCATTTATCGTCGCAAACTGCAAATTGTCCTAAACCTCTTGTAAGCAGACCTTCAGTTGCTCCGTCGTTTCAGGTCGGCTTCGATAGTCATAGTGATGACGCCAAACCCAGTGATTTCGCCTCGCAGTCGACAGCTCGAACCAAGATTCGTCGTTGAAAAAGATTTTTCTCCAATCGGTGTCCAATTCTTGCTGCTTTTGGCACCAAAGTATCCGCTTATGTCGAGCGGCATCGCTCATGTGGCATCCCTGACGCATCGGAAGATAGTGTAAACCTAGGGAATTTCGATATCTGTCAATTGTTTTAGCGCTGCATCGCGGAAGATCGGGATAAAAAGCAATCATTTCTCGGGCCAATTCCTCATTCGTCATTTTCCGGTCGTAAATCGTTCTGGCTTCCACATAGAGAATATGATGGGGCTTGAGCAGTTTTGGGACACCTGGCTTTCCGAACGGGTGCAGATCGACCGCCCAGGACGCGACAGATCGGATCGTGTTAGAGCAGACGCCGAACATCGATGCGACGGCATTCACTGGTGCATGGGTTTGTTGCATCATGAGATTCATCATCTCGTAACGGGTCTGAACCGGCAAGCTGGCGAACCCTAAGATCATTGCTCTAATTAGTAAACGCCCTCGGCTCAGAAATATGCCCTATCGTCGTGCATCGTTTTTGTCCCCCACTATATATCATGCAAGCAAAAACTTTTTTCCAAATTTTTATCTTTGCAGAAATATTTTTTCAACATATAAAGCGCGCATGCGAACTTTAGTTGGGGAAAAAGCTCCACAATTTTCAGCAATGGCAGGAGTTGAAGGCTGCAATATTGTACAAAATTTTTCATTGGAGCAATTTTGTGGCAAGAAATACGTCGTGCTCCTTTTCTATCCCAAAGATTTTCCAGCGATTGACAGCCGATATTTTCGATAATTTCCCAAATGCAAGGGGATTCGTTATCCGTGATGATAACTTGCCCGGGACGCAATTCTGGGCATAAAACTTTTCCCAACCAAATGCAAAAGTTGTCAGTATTCGTGTAATCATCGAAGTAAAACGGGGGATTTTTCCCCAAGAGATCCCGGCGATAACCGCCGTTCGCCTACGACGGACGTCTCTACATTTTTCGTCGATGACTTTAATTCCTTTTTCCGACTAGGCATATTCTGTGATGTCTTGGTAATTTATGCCGGATTCATCGACGAAAACAAGGTCCTTTACTTGCTTTTGATTAATGAATGTCGCGAATGCTTCCCGCATTTCTTCATCCCGCTCCTTGTATAATATGATTTTTTTTTATAGCTAATTCCAAGCTGCCTTATTCTATAAAATACGGAAGCATCTTTTGCTCCAAATGCCGCTCCTATCTCTTTCAATGTCTTATACGGATTGTTCTTGATGTACTCTCTCAACGCCTCCGGGTACAATTTCTGCGGCTTATAGGCCTTGCTCTTCGTCACTGCTAATCTCCCTTCTTAGATCGGAAGAGCGTCGTGTAGGGAAAGAGTGTTCCTTA
>JAISRG010000006.1 GCA_031273725.1 Puniceicoccales bacterium | reverse complement strand
CTCTATTTGTAGGATCAAGTATTTGGGCACTGCCACTGTTTAATGACGATGGCAGCCTGACTGAAGGCAGCAAATACCTATGTCAAGCACTGGAACTTGATGGTGAAATAACAAATGCCTATCAATTTATGGAATTTTTTGAGCCATTTGAATATCTCGATTTTTCAGAGCCCGGTTTTTTTGATCGCACAACGAAAGAATTATGTGAAAAATTCAATTTCAACACCAAATTGGACAGTATTTGTGAAAAAGTTTTGAAAGCATGCGAATTACTTGGTATGAAACAAGCTGTCCTTCCTAAAAAAACGAAATATGATTATGTACTTATTTTAGGACCCGACGTGAAATACACACTCATCTTTCAATTTATTAAAAGTGAAATGGCAGACATAATAGTCAACAATCCCGGCACAAAAATTTTCGTTGTAACTTCACAGCGTCCATTGGATCCAACGATATATTCTGTCAATATAATTAAACAATTGAAAGAGAGAAATTGGCCACAAACGGAGAGATATGCTATACAATTAATTTTAGAACGAGAACTTGGCCAATACCAATTTACATACGAATTTATTGATGGGAAGGAAAATGATGAGTGGAGGAACATGATAACAAGAATGATAAGAGATGATGAATATGCATATTCCTTACAAGATTCGATTAAAAGCCTAAATCTTTCCCCCGGAGCAATGGTGGGAGTGACCATCAATCCATTCATTGAACTACACGGCCATATGCTTCGAGACTACTTAGGACATCAATGGTTTGAAGCTGGAGGAACCTTCGAAATCATTGGCCACGCCGATGATCTTAATTATAATAAAATCCTCAATAACATTAAAGATCAAAATATCAAGAGTAGAAGGCAACGAGCTACGATTTGTTATTATCTTCAAATTATTGCTAGCTGTGCGTCAGCAGAAATCAAGCAACTAACCGTAAAAGAAAAATGATACCATGACTTTGCTATTGAAAATCGTAACACCCATCGGAATAACCCTGGAAAAGGAAGTGGCGTCCGTGGTTTTACCTGCGTCGGGTGGAGAAATAGAGATTTTACCGGGACATTTACCTCTTCTGACAATTATTCAGCCGGGAGAGCTCGTGGCAAAAAATACCAACTCCCAAGAATTTTTCGCAATAGATTTCGGGTTCGCACTGATTTCCAATGATACCGTTTTTGTTCTCACCGATGAATCACTGAATATCGACGAGGCTGATTTGAGCGAAATTGAGGAGGCTGAGGAACGTGCCAAAAAGGCCCTCGAAGAAGCTCGCAGCAAACGTGAAGTCCTGGATCCTGCCGAAATTGAAAAGCTCGACGCAAAGGTTAAGTACCAAATGGCCAAAAAACTCGCCAAAATACGGCACTAACCTTACTTCGTCAATTTGAAAAACTCTAATTTGCTTTACAGGATTAAAGCAGCTTTCGGAAAATATGTGCTAAAAATTTTTATACCGACGTGAATTGCGAAAATAAAATTAGAGAAAAATTTTGTCAAACTACCATTTTATGATGATATACTTGTCCATTATTTTTCCCATTCCGCCAAATTTTTCTTTTATCTCCGGGAATCTACTATCGACATAATATCGATTTACGCCGTACTGGTATGCATACACATATCCGTTATTTAACAAGATCTCTTCCCATTTTTGTTCAGTTGGAATCATTGTACATGGTTCCGTAGCCTCTATGACAAATATTTTTGGTCTAAAGTTTTGAAAATCAAATCCAAGCAGGACTTCGCGCTCAAAGCCTTCCACATCTATTTTGCAAAACTGAATTTCTTGGCCTTTTGGACAATATTCCTCACAAATCTTCGACAGTGGAACAATTTTGACTTTTCTCGGCTGTGGGACTTTATCCCATGTTTTGGCAATATTTATGTCTAGGGTAGACAGTCCACCCCTCTCGTAAAGTTCCAACTCCCCATTTTCCGCTCCAGCACAAACACACAAGTTGATATCACGTGGTCTATCTTGCCTGAGCATACCATACTCGGGAAGAAGAGGTTCAATGTTTATCCCATGGTATCCTTGCTCATAAAAAAATTTCGTTACAGAATCTACGACCGGGTGGTTGGCTCCAACATCAATGTAAAAACCATCATTGATGTCACCTAAAACATCATATAGGATTATATCTTCAAAAACTTGGGCATATGAGACAAACACCGGTTTCCTTGCAATTGATTTTGGACAATTTAAAACAGAAACCTTTTTATTACATTCCGTAAACTTTTCCATTTTTAAAATAAAAACCTCTTTTTTTAATCTTTTATGGTTTGCGTGAAAAGAGATCGAAACTGCACACAGCGCAACTAAAAGAAGAATAACTAAAATGTTGTATTTTTTATGCATTGTGATGTCAGTTAATAACATTATAAAAAATTTCCCACAAGTTTTTTTGATATTTTTTTGATATTTTTAAATCTGTGAAACTCCCAGGAATTTTTTGCAATAGATTTCAGGTTCGCACTAATTTTCAATGACACCGTTTACGGCACTAGTTTATCTTAATCCTTCTCTTGTTTCATCCATTTGTCGACTCTTGTGTCGAGGATGTCGTCAAATAAAAGCATGGACAGGGGAAGAAGATTTGTTAGCCGTATATTATCCTTGATAAATCTAGTTACTGTTGTTATGTTACGGCACAATGAGTAGGTATGCCATTGTTTGCGGAGGAACTGGGGGACATTTGGGGCCTGGCATAGCGATTGCCGAAGAATTGATAGCTCGGAATGAAGAATGTTTACTGCTCATCAGTGACAAGGTGATAGATGGTGTCATGTTGAAAAAATATGACCAATTTGAGTATGTCACATTGCCCGCTAAACCCTTGGACAAAAATATTAGGAAAATTTTTGAAACAATAAAATCACAATTTATTTCCCTTTGCCAATGCATAAAACTGATAAAAAATAAAAAAATTGACTGTGTCATCGGAATGGGAGGATTTACAAATTTTCCAGTGATTGTGGCTGCATTTTTTATGCGGAAGAAGATAATTTTACATGAATCGAACAGAATAGTTGGTAAAAGTATAAAATTACTGGCGCATTTAGCCGACATTATTTTCCTTCCTCCCGATGTGAATTTTAAAAGCAGATCTCTGAATAAAAAAGTCACACATGTGTCCATACCTCTCAGGCGAGAGATACGAAAAATCGACAAATGTGAAGCCAGAACGCGCCTTGGACTAGATCCGCATGCATCAGTTGTAACGGTTTTAGGGGGAAGCCAGGGAGCAAATGCCCTAAACGAATGGGCCATGCAAAATTTTCAACGATTAAATGATCGAAACCTTACCGTTTGCTGCATACGCGGCATAAGGAGTGATAGGCAGGAGGAGATAATCGGCCAATCGGCCAACAGCAGCGCCATTACAAACCTATTTCTTCCGTTTTGCAATGATATGTCATCGCTCCTAAGTGCAACGGATTTATTGATATGCCGGGCCGGTGCTGGAACAATAGCGGAAGCCATACTTTTCGGACTACCGATGATATTGGTTCCCTATCCGAATGCCGCTGAAAACCATCAAGAAGTCAATGCCACATATGTGGCAAGTAACGGTAGGGCAATTATCGTGCGACAGAGTGATATCGGTCTGCTTACAAATGTTGTCATCGAATGTTTTGGGAAGAATCTCAAAAACTTTCGGATAAGTCCGCCGCCAGACAATGGGCACTCTGCCGTCGAAGTCATTGTAAATTACGCCCAAAAGATGATAGGAAATGAATAAAAATATTTGTATGCTTGGAATTTGTGGAGCAGGAATGGCACCACTGGCAGTTTATTTAGTCCAAAGGGGGTATGCGGTTTATGGATGGGACGATTACGTCAGCTTGCCAATCAAAGACCTTCTAATATCCCATGGAGTGGTCTTCATGCCCGAAAAAGGGCTTCCTTCAAATTGTGATTATGTGGTCCGGTCGAGTGCCGTTAGCGAAAACATTGACAGCGTTTGCCAATGTGCAACAAAAGATGGCATTGAAATTCTTCGGCGGGGGGAGTTTTTAGCAAAAGTTTGCCGGGATAGAAAATTGCTCGCGATTATAGGGTCACACGGCAAGACATCCGTTTCTGGCATATGTGTGGAGATTCTTAAAAAAAGTGGCATAATTTTTGACTATGTGGTGGGTGGGTTTTTTAAGGGGAATGCAATTTCACCATCCGCATACGACGAAAGATCCGAATGGATAGTGGCCGAGGTTGACGAAAGCGATGGCACCATAGAAAATTTTTCACCGGAATGCACCATTGCTCTGAACTATGACGATGATCACATATGTAATTACGGAGACCGGGATAACTTTTTGAAAACATTTGAAGAGCTGTTTGCTCGGACCAAATCGACCATCTTTGTTCCCGAAGATGATACGATTTTTACACGTATCGCATCCAAGTTTGAAAAAAAATATGTCAAAATCCAAGGGTTGAATGGTAACGATTTTTCCGAAAAAAATAAGGCAATAGCTTCATTTTGTCTGCACAAAATTTTTGGCAAAGATATCATTTTGCCCGATAAAATAACGGGGATCCAACGCCGAAATGACCTAATGCTTGTAACCGAAAAGTTTGTTTTTTTAAATGATTACGCCCATCACCCAGCGGAAATTAATTCGTTGCTGAGATATGTCAAAACCCACTACAAAGACTACGAGCTGAATATAATATTTCAGCCACATAGGTTATCCCGGACCAAGCAATATTTCGCCGAATTTGCAGCGATTTTGGATAGGTTCGATAGGCCATTTGTCGTTGAACTATACAGCGCATTTGAGGAAAAGATTGCAGGTGTTTCCAGTGACCTTGTGTTCAATAACATAAAAAATCCAAACAAAGGATTTTTGAATCTCGCACAATTCTCAGACAACATACGCGATATCTATGGCAAGCTGTCTTCGTGCGATAAAAAACAGCTGGTCATGTTCGTCGGTGCAGGTAATATTTTGTATCACGCCAAAGCTTTCATCGGCGAAATTGCGTTTGGGGAAGCGGAGAAAGCTTTTACAAAAGCCCAGATAAAATTTTCTTCCTTTGAAGATTTAACCCGTGCATTTTCCATAAAAATCCCCACTTCCGCCCGAATATGTGTAAATCCAACAACACGCGACGAATTGATCGCCGTTTTAAACATTTGTCACAATTTGAAAATTAGGTATGCGATTATCGGCAATGGAACCAAAATATTGCCTCCCGATGGCATGGTTAATGCGGTCATGGTAATGCTAAATTCTGACCACTGGAAATCCCTTAATTGGGTTGGTGATAATACCTTGCATTGCGCAAGTGGAGTTTCTCTCCGCGATTTCTGTAAATCGGTGAGTGAAAAACAATTCCTGGGGACCGAAAAACTTTCATATATCCCGGGTCATCTGGGCGGGGCAATCTTTATGAATGCCGGATCCCACGGACAAACGATATCCGATCATTTAATATCCATCGAAATTTTGGATCCGGATGGGCGCCTACATACCATGGAAAAATCTTCTTTGGACTTCGGCTACCGGATGTCCTCCATTCCACGTAATCATATCATCCTCGGTGCGACCTTTCGGTTTAGCGACCAGGCTCCAAAAGAATATTTCACCTCCGTAGCTGAAGAATTATTAAACTGGCGAAAAACTCACCAACCAAAAGGTATCAACTTTGGATCGGTGTTTAAAAACGGAGATGATTTCTGTGCCGGAGAATTGATCGACAAAGCTGGCTTGAAGGGTTCCTCCGCGGGAGATGCGACCATTTCCAATGAGCATGCCAATTTTATAATCAATCGGGGAAATGCATCTTCGCGGGATATTGAAAAGCTAATAGATTTGGCAAGATACACGACACACATCAAATTTGGAAAATTTCTACGAGCGGAAATAAACATTCTAAGGGCTTAAATTTTCAGCGAACTTTCGTTTTGGAATGAAAAATAAACTTTCAGCCGTTCTATGTGTGAGTGGTGTTTGCCGTTGGCGCAGTTGCAAAATGTAGTTTAATGAAGCTTTTCAAATTATCATAGCCAAGATTTTTAGCAATTTCATGGGCTTGGGTAACGGTTAATGGGCCAGCTCCTTTTTTTATGGTAAATCCAGCTTTCTTTGATAGAGCATTGATCTGCCTGTTATATTCCGCCCGGGCCAAAATTGATGCTGCGGCTACCACAGGATCGGATTCGGCTTTTGTTTGCATGCGTAGATCAAAATTTTTGTCTTTTAAAAAGGTTTGAACAATGGGACGTTTTGAGAACTGGTCGAGCATCCCCCATGGTACGTATCGTTTTTGCAAGGCATTTTGCAGGGAACAGGAGTGCATCCATGCGAGTAAAATGTTCATGTTACTTCCGAACTTGACGTATAACTCATTATATTTTTCCATGCTAACGCACATGACGTTTGAAACGCAATCTGATTTCAAAATCTTAGACTCAAGGGCGGAAATCATACCATCACTGGAAACATTTTTGCTATCCCTGACCCCATCTTTTATCCACTGGCGAACAATGTCATTGCCCGCAATCACACATGCCGTAACAAGGGGCCCAAATAGATCTCCCTTTCCGCTTTCATCCATCCCAGCGTGGTCCTCAAACCATTCCGGATGTTCAATCTCTTCGTAGCCAAATGTCGCACTAAATGTCACATTTGGTTCCAATTCAAATTGGATGAATTCCTCGGTCTTTTTCCCTTGGATAACCACTTTACCGCTTTCATAGGCAACAATATTCACCCCATTGCCCTTGAAAGCGAATTTTGCGTATTCAACCTGATATTTTTCAAAACTTTTACCCATGCACAATGCGTGCAATAGCTGAAATTGAGCAGCATTAAGTTTCGTCGTGTAAATACAAGTGCTGGGTTTTGAATCTGAATTAGCTGAACGTCCGGACTTAGTAACCATTTATTCGACTATATATTCACCCTTTACCTGAAAAGACAATTCTTTTCCTTCTCGCAAAACGGTGATTGTAATCTGAGCATCATGGCAGCAAAAGAATATAGCATTGTACAGGTCTTCCTTGTAGCGCACATCAAAATTTCCAGCCTTTTTTATAATATCTCCTACGAGCAAACCTGCCTTTTCTGCTTCGGAACCGGTAATGACTTTCGAAATAACGATTTCTTGCCCAATGTTAAATCGGAATTCGGAGTGTACTTCTATCCCAAGCTTGGAATGTTTTACGATACCATCGCGAATTATTGCATCGACAACCTTTGAAAGGGCTCGCCTCGGTAGAATAAAACTGGAATTCATTTCTGGCAATGACGCTATCATCATTCCAGATAGCTTCCCATTCAGTTCAAAAACGGGAGCCCCGCTTTCCCCACCGCAAAACATTAAATTCGTCCGCAAGTATGTGGTCAAAAACATATTGTCACCGTAGGATATGTTTTTCCCACTGACATTCCCTAGTTCGGGCAGTGGATCCATGCCCAACTTGCATCCTATGAACACAACAAATGACCCTATTTCCGTCAGCACCTTCGTATTATTTTCACTAACGTCTACTATTCCAAACTCGCTTGGCGGTTGTAACAGTCTCAAAACTGCAACATTCGTCTGGACATCAACCCCTATGCATTCGGCGACATAGGAAGAACCCATGTAATCTATACGAATCATTTGTGCATTTTTGACAATCGAGGCAGCCGTCAATACATGTGCTTTGTCGGAAATAAAAAATCCGGTTCCAGCAAGAATTTGTTTTGCGCTGGTATCGGCCCTAATCTCTTCCTCGGGCTTTGTGATACATACCACGCGAACAATGGAATTCTTTTTGCCATTGAAAACGTTCTTTACCGAATTTTCAAATAAATTACATTCGGACGGCGCCGTTATTTCAAGTTTTGGCGGAATAACTTTGTCTGTAGAGCGGCTTGATGCTGTGACTACCGACAATGAACATCCCAACACAAAACAAAACAGAAAAAGGCAGCTAAGTTTAAAATACTTTTTTGACATTTTAAATTCTACATTCTAGCCAATAGGGAAGGATTACTTTGCATTGGCAACATGTCCTGCACATACTCAATCCCATCGTTGGAATAACTGATGTTACAAATGCCGGACTGTATATCGATATCGTCGTCATACGCCAACATGCCATCACTGGCAAATTGAACATATTTTTTACTAATTTCCCGCGCCATTCGTACATCATTTACAGTTGATCTTTCCCTAGCAATGGCAACAAAAATAATCAAAAATAGCAAACAAAAACCAGCCGAACACACAATACGTTTAAAATTAAAAATAGCTCCCAGCGATGAAAATACCATCCTAATTTTGGATTCTTTTATGGCAGATAATCGTCTGTTTTCAAAGGCACAATCGAATTCCAACCATCTTTCTTCGGATGGCATTTCAAACCTTTTCAGCTGTAACAATTTTTCCAGTCGTTTATCTTTATTATCATCAATCATAATTTTAACGTAAATAGTTTTGGAGATAGGACTTCAATTGTTCTTTTGCATAGTGCAACCGAGATCTCACCGTCCCTTCCGAACACTTCAAAACAGAAGCAGCTTGTAATGAACTAAGCCCTTCTATTTCGCATAAAACAACCACACTCCTATGTTTATTTGACAATTTTTGTAGCGCGACGTTCAAATTTTCCTGTAATTCTTTTAAAAAAAGTGACTTACTTGAATCGTCCATGCCGACAAAATATTCCGGATAGGCTTTTTGTGTATTTTCTTCATCTAGGATTTCAAGGCTAAAAAATCGACGCAATCTGGTCTTATTTATTTGTGTTATCGAAGTGTTTATGGCAATTCTGTATAACCAAGTAAAAAAAGCTGACTTGCCATTAAAACTTTTTATCCCCCGATAGGCTCTTATGAAAACCTCCTGGGTAATATCAAATGCATCATCGCGATTTGAAGTCATATTGTATACTATGGAAAATAGCCTTTCGCGGTATTTCTTTACAAGGGTATCAAAGGCAGCAGAATCATTGGCCTTTACTCGATTTACTAAATATAAATCTTCATTGAATGACTGATCGTCCAGAGAGCTGTCTGAGACATCATTTCCGCGTGAAACTATACCTTCAATATTCACTAAAGACTACACAATACAATAACTTTGCCTATTGACAACACTTCATTTCTCTATTAAATGCCCCCTTTCATTTGCTATGAGTATTTTTCAGTCAAAATTAAGTGTGGTCGTAATAGCTAAAAATGCTGAAAAAATCATAACTAGATGCATTCAATCAGTGGAGTCCATTGCCGATGAAATTATAGTAGTGATAAATGATTGCACGGATGACACCAGGATCCTTGCTGAGACCTATGGGGCAAGGGTCGTGGAACACGAATGGGAAGGATTTTATGGGCAAAAAAATTTTGCCATTAGCTGTGCCGTGAATGAATGGATACTATCTCTCGATGCTGACGAAGCGATAAGTGAAACCCTAGGGATATCCATAAAAAATTTTATTAACATGGCTAATAACCGCTATGTCGGTGCTGAATTTCCCAGAAGAACATTTTTTTTAGACAAGTGGATTTCCTATGGCGATTGGTATCCAGACTATAGCCTCAGACTTTTTAAAAAAAATCATGGAAAGTTTGTTGGCGGCAGTGTCCATGAAAGGGTAGAAGTAGATGGCAGGGTGAAACGTATAAAAGGTGACATTTTGCACTATGCCGGAGAATCTCCGGTGGAATTTATCCAAAAGAATGTACTATACGCAGATTTGGCTGCCCATGATTTATTTGAATATAGAAAAAAGATTTCTCCACTGAAAGCAGCAATCAAGGCCCAGTGGGCATTTTTCCATTCCTATATTTTGAAACTTGGATTTTTGGATGGGGCAGAGGGTTATTTCATAGCTAAACTTAAGGGATTCTTCACGCTATATAAATACACACGGCTACTTAACTTGCACGAAAAAGTGCCATTTCCAAAAAAATCCCAATGACCGGGATGTCCTATGTATTTTGATTTTATGGATGACTACGCGAAGGTAATCATATGGCTTGTGTTAAGTGTATCCACGGCAACACTATCGTACTTCGTTTATAGGGTGGTATCTAAAATAAAAAAAGAAAGGGATAAAAAAAACTTCGCCGACCATCGCTATGTGATTGGTAGTGCCATCGTCAACATGGAGCGTGCCATTGTCTACGAAGATGATGCTAGTTTTAGGTTTTTTGCCCGCTATGCCATCCGCGCATGTCTGGACATGGGGAAGTCATATCCTCCGAATGAACCATCGGTTGAAAATATCCGTGAAAGGCTAATCCAAAAACAATTTGAAGAATCCCTTATCGAAAAAGTGTTACGAATTTATTCCCTTGAGACTTTACCAGAAGATTCCCAAGAATGGCAAAATATTTTCAAGGATACTCACAAAATTGTCAAAGCCCTATTAAAATAATTAGCATAGGCTGCCCATTTCCCGGATAACTTTTTTATCGTCGAAATCGAAAACCCTATCCCCGATCAGTTGGTAGGTTTCATGCCCCTTCCCCGCTACCAATATGATATCTCCTGCCCGTGACATTTGAATTGCTGTGGCTATGGCTTCTTTTCTGTCTTTGATGAAAGAAATTTTATTGCCGTCGACTACTCCCATTTTCATGTCCCCAAATATGTTATCCTGTGATTCGTGGCGTGGATTATCGGATGTTGCAATGGCAAAATCGGACATCCCATTTACTATCCTTGCCATGGGAGCACGTTTTGTTGCATCGCGGTCGCCTCCACATCCAAAAACGGTTATCAGGCGCCCCTTTTTGATGGAACGTAATGTTTCAATGGTGGTGTGCAGTGCGTCCGGAGTATGCGCATAGTCGACAAATGCGATAGCCCCATTGGGTAGTATTACTTTATCCATGCGGCCTGGCACACCTTGAAAATTGGCGATGGCTTCCGTAAACTTTTCTGGTTCTTCGTAGATCATCATGCAGACAGCAAAACTGGCAGCTATGTTCAGCAAATTATAATGGCCAAACAGATGTGACCTAAAAGCATGGGATCGCTTTTTCATACTTATTTCAAAAATCGTCCCATCGATGTCATTTTTTTTCACATTACAAATTTTGAAATCCGCATCCTTTGAAAATCCAAAGGATAGGGGCATTTTTCCATCATGTTTGAGGGACTGAAACAGCTGCCGCCCGTATGTATCATCGATATTTATCACGGAATGTTTCAGTTTATAGCCATTGGCATCGTGGAACAATTTTTTTTTTGCCGAAAAATAATCATCGAGATTGCCGTGAAAATCCAGGTGTTCCGGCGACAAATTCGTAAATATCGCAGCATCTATTTCTAGACCATACGTTCGCTTTAATTCCAGGGCATGGGAACTAATTTCCAAGACCAGGTTTTGGCATCCATTTTGAACAGCTTCGGCAAGCATTTGGAACAAAACTATTGCTGCGGGGGTCGTATTGGAAACCTTCCTGGGGTTGCCATAGACATCGTAGGCTATGGTCCCCAATATGCCAGTTTTGCTAACCGCATTTAGCATCGCACGGCATAGATACGTGGTGGTTGTCTTTCCATTCGTACCTGTCGCTCCAACTAGATTTAATCGGGCATCGGGGTTTTGAAAAAACTTTCTAGCAACAACTGCCATTGTTTTCTGAATATCCCGGACTTGAATACTGCGTGCATGGAATGGGCTCAGGTCTTTTTCGGATACGATAATTGCCAGGGGATTTTGGCGAAATACATCGCCAATAAAGTTGTGGCCGTCAAAGTGTTGGCCGACCAGGGCGAAAAATAGAGTTGCCAAATTTCCCTGTGGCCTGTTTACCTCACGGGAATCACATGTTATTTGTCCAACCAATTCATTTTTGAGAGCCTGAAAATTCTCTAAATTGATGGGTAAATCACTGCCTATGAGTTTTTCGAGTGTTTGAAGATTTTCCATGTTGGGGACCATAGCCAAAGGATTCCAAAAAATATTTTATTCTGCTTTTAAGCTCTAGCCTGTGGACCACTTGGTCGATTAGGCCATGGGATAGTAGAAATTCCGCCGTTTGAAAACCTTCCGGCAGATCTTGGCGTGTGGTTTCCCTAATAACCCGGGGGCCCGCAAACCCAATCAGCGCACCCGGTTCGGCAATGATTATATCCCCCAGGGATGCAAAACTTGCAAGAACGCCCGCCATTGTCGGGTTTGTCAAAACAGCGACATATGGGATCTTTGCTTCTTTCAATTTCGCGAGGGCGGCAGATGTTTTTGCCATTTGCATGAGGCTTAGAATTCCCTCGTACATCCGTGCTCCTCCGGAAGCACAGACTGCGATCACCGGCATGTTTTTCTGTAATCCAAGTTCGATGGTACGCGTAATTCTTTCACCAACAACTGCCCCCATGCTGGCCCCAAGAAATCTGAAATCCATCACCGCAATGGCGATATTTATTCCATGTAATTTTGCTTCTCCGGCGATGACCGCTTCCTGCATCTTTGTCTTTTCCCGATATTTTGCCAACTTTTCTGTGTAGGAAATCTCCTTCTCAAAACCAAGGACGTCGACGGTTTCCAAATCCTTCCACATTTCCCGAAATGTTTCACTGTCGCACAAGAGCTCAATGCGTTGATCGGCGGACAGTGGGAAATGGTACCCACTTTTGGTAACGACCATAAAATTTTTTTCCAAATCACGATTATAGACTGTTTCCCCGCTCACAGGGCATTTTGTCCAAATACCCTTCGGAATGTCTTTCCGTTTGATGGAAATTGTAGAATATTTCGGTTTGCTAAATAGTGACATTTTTACCCATACGATAAAGTTAATACGTGCAAATTATTAAATCCAGCCCCCCGTAAAACCCTACAACATTCATTGACCGTTGCTCCCGTAGTTGAAACATCATCGATGACCACAATTTTAGAATCCTGTGGAATATCATTACTGTTCGCTGCATACTCAAACATGTCTTTCGTGTTAATTAGTCGTTCATCGCGCTTTAATTTTGTCTGTGACTTTTTATTTTTGCTCCTAAGAATATTTATTACGGTGGCGCTGTCTACAATTTTTGCAATCGCATGCGCTATGATTTCCGTCTGGTTATATCCCCGTCTCACTCGACGGAAATAATGTATTGGAACAGGAACCAGCAATGAATTTTCCGCAAATTCACAAACTTCGCCGCAATAATTTTTTAAAAGTGTCGCAATGTCATTTTTCAGAAAATCCGCATTTCTGTATTTTAGTGTCAAAACTATGTCCCTACCCACACCTTTGTGCAGCCAACATGACATACCACTTTTAAAGTGTGGCGGATTAGCTTTGCATTCGGAACAAACAAGCTTTTCTTGGCCGGTTACCTCCCCGTCGCCCATTGGACGAGAGCACAAAGAGCACCTATTCCCTTTTATCCATGGAATTTTTACAATACAAGATGAACACAGGTTGCAATAGTCATCCCCATCAACTTTTCTATGACAAATCGTACAACATCTGGGGAAAAAGCAATCCAATAGGTAATTGAGAACTTTTTTTGCTTTTTCAAAAAACTTCATTGCTTTTCCCGTTGAAAGTTAAAAGTAATCAATGTCAAGTTTTGATTAAAAGATGGATGAAACACTGGAAGAGCTGTATCAGGACGTCATTCTAGAACACAATCGTGTTCCGAGAAACAAGTGCAAATTGTCCGCATCAGCGAAATCTGCGCAGGGCTATAACCCTTCCTGTGGGGATGATATCACGGTATTTGTCGAAGTCAAAGATGACATTATTCAAAGGATGACCTTTGACGGAGAAGGCTGTGCAATTTCACAGGCAAGCGCATCCCTAATGACAGAAATTCTCACGGGAAAGTCTAGGCAAGAAGCTTTTAAAATTATCGATGACATATGTTCCACATTGAGCGCCCCTACCACAGCAACGGTCCAAAATAATCCCCTAGAACGATATGGAGAAGTGATGTCACTAATTGGAGTAAAGAAGTTTCCCATGCGCATCAAGTGTGCAACCCTTGCCTGGCATGCCGCCAAGGAAGCGATTTCATAGTCGCTCGATTTAATGATTTCAATGCCCCTATACCTTGAAATCCTATCTCTTTTTCGACATAAATCTCTTCCTTGCTATTCAATACTCCGAAGGCTTGGCTCAAAAATAAACTTTCCTACCTTTGTCACCATGTGGCCAATTTTTATGATAGGCTTTCTCTGCCCTTAACCTTAATTAAGGGGCTACTCTCATCTAGCGCACTATAACATTTTTTGGTACAGGCTATAATAAATGGAATTTTTCTGCCCTAGGAGCTCTTTCGGAGACCCAACTTCGACGATTTTTCCCTGTTCCAACACAAAAACCATATCTACGATCGACATCATCGTGAATCTATGGGAAATAAGAATGGTTGTCCGGTTTTTTGTTAGATTTTCTATGCCGATGTGGACCTCACGCTCACTGTTGGCATCCAGTGCCGATGTGGCTTCATCCAGGATGAGAATAGGGGCATCGCGCAGAAATGCTCGAGCGATGGCGATTCGTTGTTTTTGCCCTCCGGACAACCTCGCTCCTCCCTCGCCAACCATGGTATCGTATCCATTCTCCAGGTTTAAAATAAACCCATGGGCATAGGCTTTTTTTGAGGCTTCGATGACCTGTTCGAAGGAGGCACTGGGATTGCTCCACTTGATATTGTCGCACATTGTCCCATTGATTAGCGTTGGCGATTGGGGCACATAGGAAATATTTTTTCTAAGGTCCTTCAATTTCATGTGGCGGATGTCGATGCCATCAATTTGGATAGCCCCAGTTGTCACATCATAGAAGCGAAGGATCAAGTTTGCCATGGTTGTCTTTCCGGCACCGCTGCTCCCCACGAGCGCGTAGGTTTTCCCATGTTCCAGGTTGGCTATGACATCACCTAGCGCTTTTCCTGACTCTCCATAGGAAAAGGAAACATTGTCGAATGTAATATTTCCGATTAGTCTATCAACTTGTACCGGATCCACTGGGTCGTAAATTTTTTCGGGCACATTCAGGAGGTCTTCTATGCGTGACAGGCTAGCGGATCCAGACTTTAGCCTGTTGTTCAATTCGGCAATTTTTTTAATTGGTTCGTAGCTCAGATACAATGCTCCCGTCAATGCGATGAACACGGCTGGTTGGATTTGTGTTTTATAGGAGAAAAACATGGCAAAACCCACCCCAATGGAAGCGATTACTTCTATGAGTGGTGAGACAAGAATGGAGTACTTCAACGATTTCATCACGGAATGCATGACACCGTCACACATGCTCCGATAAAAAGACACTTCGCTTTCTTCCATTGCAAAGGCGCGAATCTCTTGGACGGCGGATAGGTTGTGGGCCAATTTCGTCGTGATTCCTTCCGTTGTCTGCTGCAGTCCCATCGCTTTTTCTCGCATCTTCTTACCGATGGCTTTAATGGGAAACACCACCAGGGCAACCGCGAGGAAAAATATCAATAAAATTATCACGTTTGAATGCTTGTAGCATAAAAATATTAGGGCTCCAATTGCTCCCAGCAGTGCAATCGGCTGTTTTACGACCTCCTGGGAAACGGAAATAATGGTTTCCTGGAGAATGGCAGTATCGCCCAGTGATCGTGTAATCAGTGCCCCCGGTTCGGTTTTTTTGAAATATTCTAAGGGTAATCTTTGAATTTTATCAAAAATCATAACCCGCAGCCCTTGCAAAATCTTTTGCCCGCAGAAGCCCAGGTAATAGGAATTAACTATCGAAAAAGTTGCCCTTAGGGTCATGGCCACAACGGGAGCTATCGAAACCACTAAAAGCATGTAAAATGGAAGATCGGCCCGGGAAAATACTTTTTCCGAGGAAAATTTTAAAATTACGGGGATGCAAAATCCACTGGAGATCCCATAGAGAATGCCAGCCATAATCGCCAGCAAAAATTTTAGTTTCGAATCTTTCAAAAAGCTAAAATATTTTAAAAACCCAATTTTATCGGAAATAGTTCTTCGGCATTTCACATTAAAATTCATCTTCAATTTTCGTTACAATAATCAGTATAGTTTCACAAAAATTTACCATTGCAATAATTAAAATTTTTGCCGAACTATGCGCATGTTTCGCAATATAATAATCTTTGGAGCAACGGGGTCGATCGGAACAAGTGTACTAAATGTTATCAGGCGCAATCGTTCCAATTTTAATGTGATTGGCATCTCCGCAAATACTAGCGTTGAGAAGTTAGCACAAATAGCCCATGAATTTAATGTCCAGAACGTTGGAATTTTTGACGAGCACACTTTTGCTGGAAAAGATTCACTATTCAAACGGGGGACACAATTTTTTTTTGGTGAAAATGGCCTGTGCGAGCTTGCAAAACTTTCGGAAGTGACTGCTGTTATAATGGCAATTGTTGGAATCGCTGGCTTGCGGCCGACCATGGTCGCCATTGAAAATAAAAAGACCATCCTCCTTGCCAGCAAGGAAATCCTCGTTACCGCCGGAAAATTTATCATCGAATCTGCCAAGCAACGCAATGTCCGGATACTGCCCGTGGACAGTGAACACAATGCCATTTTTCAATGTTTACGTGGAAACGATGGCAGTTTTGTTGATCGGCTGATCCTAACGGCTTCGGGGGGGCCATTTAGAAATTTTTCCCATCGAGACATGGAGAATATTACCGTTGCACAGGCTCTACATCACCCGGTCTGGAACATGGGGAAAAAAATTACCATCGACTCGGCAACGATGGCCAACAAAGGGCTTGAGATTGTTGAGGCCAAATGGCTGTTTAATGTCCCAAGTGACAACATCGATGTGGTTGTTCATCCGGAAAGCATCGTCCATTCAATGGTAAAGTTCTGCGATGGATCAGTGATTGCCCAGATGTGTCCGCCAAACATGGAGTATCCCATTGCAAATTGCCTATTTTTCCCGGAGAGGGAACGGCTGGAAAAACCGAGCATAAATTTTGCCGAACAAGGATCATTAAACTTTTTTGCGCCGGATGTTGTAAAATTTCCCCACATGTCTATTATCCGCCAGTGCTTGAAATCAAGCAACAACGCGTGTGCCGTTTTTCAAGCAGCCAATGAAGTAGCCGTCGACGCATTTCTAAGTCACAGGATAAAATTTACACAGATCAGCGAAGTGGTATCCAAAACATTGGATGTTTATACCGGCGAACCCATGACCAACCTTAAAAGCTGCGAAGAATCCGTAATAAAAGCACACGGCGTCGCCCGGGGAATTGTCCAGGGATATAACTAATTGTCGTCTATGCTTGCAATTCAATAACTTTAATCATTCTTAGCGGAATGTTTGAAAATTTTTCAAAAACTGAAACGGCGAGGAGAACGTTTTTGTTCGATAATTGCCGTTGTTTTTGTTCGGGAATAGTGGAGTCTCTGTTTAAAAATCTTGCTTTGGTGATTGCCATTCGAATTTTCCATGCATCCAAAATAGCCAAGTCGTTTTTGGTAGCCGCTGGTTTTATTGGATATTTTATTACCTCCATAACTCAGTCTCTTGCGACCAGACAAACACGACTAACGTCCATGGATCTTTGTAAAGTGTATATGCTAACCCTTGCCATGCTCATTTTTGCTTCAATTTTCGTAAATTCACTAATGGCATTTCTGATCTTGATGATGCTTGCGACCATGATTTTCAAACAACCCGTACCTCTGATGGAAGATGCCTATGGCCAAAATTATTCTTCCCAGGAACGGGGTAGTCGGCTGGCATTCGTTCTAATGGTCATTCCCCTATCTGCCATAATATTTTCCCTAATTGGGAGTAAGCTGATGGATTTTGATTTGCAGAATTACAGGTTGGTTCTTTTTATCATATCTCTGGCGGCCACGGGTTCGGCAATATCATTTTCCAAGATCCCATCCCGGATCTTACCACCACGAAAAGAAAAATCGGTCTTTTCCAACCTTAAAATCATCTTTAAAGATAAGCTATTCGGCATGATATTGCTTTGGTGGTCATTTGCGGGGGTCGCCACCCAAATGCTAAACCCACTGCGGACAGAGTTTTTAATCAATGGTGCATATGGAATCAATGCCTCCAATCTATTTGAAACGGTCGCATGTATGGCCATTCCCTACACATTTAGAATTTTAAGTTCGCTTCTATGGGGGCATTTTTTCGACAGAGCAAAGCTCATAACCGTAAAATTGGCGGTTAACTTTTTTGCGATATTTGGATTTTTGTTATTTTTTCACTGCCAATCAAGGGGTCTGATTATTCTAGCATCTGTGTTTGCTGGAATTGCTTGGGGCGGAGGAGAAATAATTTGGTGCCTGTGGGTAACAAAGATCGTATCGAAGGAAAATTTTAGCTCCTACATGGGTGCAAATGTTACCATTGTTGGATTGAGGGGCTTATTAGCTCCGTTTTTGGGATATGGACTGTCCCATTTCTTGACGTTGAAACAGGTAAGTTATGTCGGCTCAACCTTTGTCTTGATATCTATTCTGGGACTTTTTTCCCTAAGAAAACATCCACGATTTGCAACAAGCGGTAATACACAATGATCCTAGGATATTACGTTCATAGCATTAGTCCGTTTGCGATTAAATTTTCCGAAAGATGTTTCATTGGAGGAATTCGCTGGTACGGTATTTTCTATTTGCTTGCATTCGGCTTTACGCTCTTTGCATTAAATTTTTATTCTAAAAAAAATAGGTCTCCCATGTCAAGGGACCAAAATACGTCCTTCCTGAGCTATGCGATTGCGGGTGTGGTAATTGGTGGTCGCATGGGGTATATGCTTCTGTATTGCCCGGGTGTGTTCATTCGCAATCCCCTAGAGATCCTTGCAGTTTGGCATGGTGGAATGTCCAGCCATGGGGGGTTTATTGGAGTTATCATTGCGATGGTTATTTTTTGCAAAAAAAATGACATTCAATTGCTATCCCTCGCAGACATTTGTTCTACCATTGCACCCTTTGGTTTTCTACTTGGTCGCATAGCTAATTTTATCAATGGAGAGCTCTACGGTAAAATTACAAATGTCAAATGGGCAGTAATCTTTCCCCAGGGCGGCAATTTTATGGCCAATCTTTCCATGATTCCCGCCCGGCATCCTTCCCAGCTCTACGAAGCTTTTCTGGAAGGCTTGGCATTGTTTGCTTACATGCAAATCCGTTTCTGGACAAAAAAAGAGACTACTCATGGAAAACTTAGTGGAGAATTTTTAATATTATATTCAGTTTTTAGAATTTTTACGGAATTCTTCCGTGAACCCGATGCACGGCTAATCCTCTGCATGTCTCGCGGACAGTTTTATTCAATATTTCTGCTGCTATTTGG
>JAISRG010000090.1 GCA_031273725.1 Puniceicoccales bacterium | reverse complement strand
TCATCGGAGAAAGAAGCGGAGCTGCTCGCCATAGGCGGACGACAGTTATCGCAGGGATCTGTAGGAGAAAAATCCCCCGTTTTACTTCGATGATTACACTAATACCGACAATTTTTGCATTTGGTTGGAAAAAGTTTTATGCCCAGAATTGCGTCCGAAGCAAGTGGTCATCATGGATAACGCTTCGTTTCATAAATCCCCTCGTATTCGCAAGATTATCGAAAATGTCGGCTGTCGACTGCTCTACTTACCGCCCTATTCGCCGGACCTCAACCCCATTGGACACTACTGGGCTTGGCTCAAAAATAAACTTTCCTACCTCTGGCGCCATGTTGCCAATTTTTATGACAGACTTTCTTTCGCTCTCAATCTTAATTATGGGACTATCTCTATCTAGTATACTATATAGCCTTCTCAAACTCGGAATGGCCGCCATATTACAGCGTCCTCGACCAATCTACGGAAATTTCCTCTTCCATCTGATTTTGTGAGGGTATAAGGTTCAATTCCATGGCGAGTCTATATTATGATAACTTTTATTGTAATTTTTTACGAGAAACTTTGTAAAAAATTACACCTATTATACTGCACTAAAATAATATAGAAATATTTAAAAAAAATTTAAGGGAATATAAAAAGTCCATCCAGGCAAGACATTGAAGGAGATGAGAGCAGTGTTTGGAGTGAGCGATGTTGCCATACTTTACAGAATAAGGCATCCTGGAATTACGTATAAAAAAATAATTTTATACCAGGAACTAATACCAATAATTTCTGTATTTGGCTCGAAAAAGTGTTGTGCCCCGAATTGCGCCCAAGACAAATTGTTATCATGGACAACGCCAAGTTCCAAAAATTCCCTCGCGTTTGTGAAATCATCGAAAATGTCATATGCCAATTGCTATCTGCCGCTTCATCCGCCAGATCTCAGCACCATCGAGCACTACTGGGCTTGGCTTAAGAGTAAACTTCCATACCTTTGGCGTCATGTTGCCAATTTTTACGACAGACTTTCTTTCGCCCTTAATCTTAATTATTGGCCCATGTTAACTTAGCTTACTGTAACTATAGGACTATCCCCTTACACCCTTACAGAAGAAAAAAATCTTTTCCAAAAGTGAAAAAAGAATCTTTTTTTGTTAAAAAACGAAACAGATGAACGCGAAAAGTGCAGCATTCGACATCAAGAAAACAAAAATTAGGAAATATGACAGGGTAAAAAGATTGCTCTATTTATCTGCTGTTTGCCATGCATTGATGGTCTTTCTTAGACATTTCATAAAGTTCACTAAAAAAACTTTTCAAATCACTGGGACATTGTTATGGCCTTCTCAAACTCGGAATGGTCACCATTGGCCGCCATCATATTACAACATCCCCAACCAATCTACGGAAATTCTCTTTTCCATCTGATTTTGTTAGGGTGGAAGAGACTATCCCCGATCCAGTGCGGTATAACACCATCATCGTTGAATCGAGGATAGAAAACATACCTAGGCCATGTAGTCAACATTGGTAGAACATTAAGTACGTCAGTCAATCAGGTAAAGGCCCGGTGGCTCCCGTCGTTAATTACCTGACATTCTGTGCGGATGCCTTAAGAGCATCTCCAACGGCCCTAAGTATGCCACTTGCTATGTTGGACATGTTGGTCCACGATTGTAATTTAGACTGCAAGGCTAGTAATTCTGTTTGGCCGATTTTTGATCCATCGTCATTTTCAAGTTTTGTAATTTTCTCATTCATGTTTGCTTCGCCACGTGCAACGACTTTCATTAAGGTGCTATACAATCTTTCGAGCGTTAACCCGGTATTTCCAGTTTGTGGATTTCTGGTCTGTGTATTTCTAATTTGTTGTGTCATAGTATTTATTGTGCTAACCTAAAATTCTAATCACGTCAAGCTTTTTTTAATTTTGTAATTTTTGAACTAATTTGATGCAATTGCCAACATGGTCGACTAAAAACAGTTTTAAATGCTTGATTTCTAATAACTTACTTTTTCCATATATAACACAGTGGCCCGGCTAGCTCAATCGGTAGAGCAGTTGACTCTTAATCAATTGGTTCGGGGTTCGAGTCCCCGGCCGGGTACCAACCTCAAAACCATATGAACACAGGCCTTGCTGATGATTTGGGTAAAGAAAGTAGAAGCCTAAAGAAAAGATTATTGCTTCGAGATTGCTTTATTTTTTGAGATCTAAAAATCAGTTGCGTCCCAAAGAACCATAATTGAAAATACGAAATTCCATAAAACCCAACACATCCGCGAAATTATCGAAAATGTCGACTGTCAACTGCTCTATTTACCGCCCTATTCGCCAGATTTCAACTCCATCGAGCATCACTGGGCTTGGCTTAAAAATAAGCTTTCCTATCTTTGACGCCATGTTGCCAATTTTTATGATAGCCTTTCTCTCGCTATTAATCTTAATTGCGGGGCCACTTCCGTCTAATACAGTATATAAATCGAAGCGCAAAATACAGAGGATTTGAAGACCAAAAATTGATAAAATTATTTCCTAATTTGATGAACTCGAAGATTGGATCCCATTTCTTCTCTTGTAAGCTCTGAACCTACTTGGCATGTTTAAAATAGTATTTGGTTTGTTTGCCAAACAGTCCACATAGCCAGCCCAGTGAAGCTGCTATGCGTAAAATGGTTGCGGCAGGCGGTTTTAGTCCTCCCAGTACAAGGAATGGTAAAGCCAGACATCTCCATGCAATGCTTAGTATTTCCTTCGACGTGCGTTTTTTTGTGCCAAAGCCGTAATGTTTAGCCACCATCACATCGGACACTCCAGTTTCAAACCAGCGCCTAAATAGGTATCTGAACGTTCCTCTTTCCTTGGGAAATTTTTCAATTATAATAGCCTCTGGGGCCGATGTAAACATTGCTCCTCGCAACAGGGCATCAAATGAAAATATTAGATCTTCCCGTCCAGAAAAATTGAAAGTATCATCGAATCGTATGTTCCAGCCTTCGGAGCTTACCAAATTGGTTGAAAAAAGACAGTTGCCCATGGGTAATAGTTTAGTGGGAGAATTTGCGGCCTCTTTGCTGTTGGGCCAAAGTTTTTTGACGAGGTTTGGAGAGCCCATTGGGAGTAATCTGTAGACTGTTCCGGCGACACCATCGGACCCTGATTCTTTAAATGCTTTATATAACTCTAGGAGCCATTCCCGTGTAACAATTTCATCGTCATCAAACATGGCAATGGCCGTTGCGTGTAACCTTAATGCTTCTTCTATTACTCGATTCCTGACATGGGCGAGCCCTCGGTTTGCCTCCACGAAGTAGTGACATGGGAATGGCATGTCGGGAGCATAGGCATCGAAAATATATTTTGCCCCT
>JAISRG010000003.1 GCA_031273725.1 Puniceicoccales bacterium | reverse complement strand
TTTTCGGGATCTGAAAGTACGGTTTGTATAAATTTTGCAATTTGAACCATTTCTTTTTCCTTCATTCCGCGTGTGGTGACTGCTGGCGTCCCCAATCTTAGGCCGCTGGCGAGCAAAGGGCTCCTCGTTTCATTCGGAATGACATTTCTGTTGACCGTGATATTGGCTTTTTCAAGTGCGATTTCTGCATCTTTACCACTTAAATCCCCGTGGATGGTACGCAAGTCAACGAGCATTAGATGATTGTCGGTTCCTCCAGTCACAATGTGATAACCATGGGCAATCATTTGGTCGGCGAGGGTGGTAGCATTTTTAACAATTTGGCTTTGATATTGTTTAAATTCGGGCTTTAGAGCTTCCAAAAAACATACTGCTTTCCCGGCTATGACGTGCATCAGGGGCCCACCCTGTGTCCCCGGGAAAACAGCGGAATCGATGGCCTTGGCGAATTCTTCTTTGCACATTATCATGCCTCCCCGTGGACCACGGAGGGTCTTATGGGTTGTCGTGGTAACAAATTCACAATATGGAACCGGACTTTGATGTAATCCCGTGGCGACAAGACCCGCTATGTGAGCAATGTCGGCCAGGACGAGAGCACCGTGCGAGTGTGCAATTTCGGATACCAACTTAAAATCTATGGCCCTAGAATATGCCGATGCTCCAATGGTTATCAGCTTTGGATGTTCACTTTTGGCCAATTGTTCCATTTGGTCATAGTCTATGCGACCTGTTTCGAGAGACACATTGTAGTGGATTACCTTGTATAGCATGCCGCTTGTGTTTTTCGGATGGCCATGGGTTAGATGCCCTCCATTTTCAAGGGATAGGGTTAAAATTTTATCTCCAGGATTTAATGCTGCGGTATAAACCGCTGAATTGGCCTGGCTACCAGAATGTGGCTGCACATTGACGTGTTCGGCCCCAAATAGTTGCTTGGCACGGTCAATGGCCAATTGCTCGACGACATCGACATTTTCACAGCCGCCATAGTAACGCCTCCGAGGATATCCCTCGGCATATTTATTCGTCAACACACTTCCGACTGCTTCTAAAATGGCTGAAGAAACAAAATTTTCAGATGCTATCAATTCGATTTGCTCACGTTGACGGATTTTTTCTTTTTCGATTGCACTAAAAATGGCGAAATCAACTTCTTTCAAATATTGTGGCATTATCTTTCCTCGACCGAAAAATATATGGGCAAACGTCGGAAAACAACAAGTAAAATTTGATGCGGGTTATTTTTCTTGATTTTATAATCAATTACTATTTATTACGGGGCAGTGAGGATTTTTAAAAATGACACAACATCCAAGTTTTACAAGAAGTGGCAGGAAGGCATCTAACAAACGTAGTGTGTTGAAGCGCTATGAGAGAGTGGATTTATTGACCAAGCGTGGTATTTGGACCGATGCAAGTTCGATAGTTGGACTGCCCAAAACCAAGCCCGAAGAATAATTCCTACCCGGGAAACATCAGTTGAGATATGAAAAATGTCCGGTGGTGCTATGTTTTTGTTTTTTTTCTCGTTGCGTTGAACACCAGTGGGTGCAATAGGGGAGAATTGCTCGATGTTGAACCTTCGGAAACGAGTGATAAGAATTTTATACTGGCGACCAAGTATATTCGCAATGAGCTCTACGATGACGCAATCAATTGCCTAAATGATGTCATCAGATCCAATAGAGTTTCTCCTGAATCGAGTCTGTTGCTGGGAACGCTCTACCTGGACAAGAAAAATGATCCCATAACTGCCATATATTTTTTGAAAAAATACATAAGCGAATGTGACAATGCAAAGCAGACACAGATTGCTGAACAACTCATCGATACTGCCAAAAAAGAATTTCTAAAAAGTTTTCCTGCATACAATGGTATTGCCCGGAATGAAGCGGAATTAATGGAAATTTTAAAATCTTTGAAAGATCAGAATGCTGCCCTTCGGCAGCAAATTGTTGTCCAAAGGCAAAAGATTTCTGACTATGAAGCAAAGATAAAAGCACTGCAGAATGCAAACAAAGAAAGTTTACCGCATTCATCGTTATCAAAGTCCAAAGCCACAATGCATACCGTCGAAGATTGAGATACTCTTTCGAACGCGAATCTCAGAAAAAATATTGTGATGCAAAATATAGTAAACTAAGTTAAGATGGATCCATAATTAAGATTGAGAGCGAGAGAAAGTCTGTCATAAAAATTGACAATATGGGGCCACTTCCGTCTAGTATACTATGGGATGTATCCTTCCTTGCTCCTGCATCAAGTCTAAACAAATCGACTATATTTTGCACAAAAGGGGTTTATTTATATAAAATATTTTCTACAATCCTGGAAAATGCGGTTTAGATTTTTAGCCATAGATTCTCGCAACATGGCCGTTAGGGGAGAAATTATTTCCGACAGCAAAACTCTTGCTGAGCAGGAACTCGTGGATAAAGGTTTTGATGTACAATTGCTGCAATGCTGCGAAAATAAGGCCAGGCGAAATAATTCGAACGTGGGGAGGTTTTTTAGAATATTTTCCCGCAAAAGAAACGACCAACCCCATTGGAAATATGCATTTTTTGAACAATTGGCAATGCTGCTAATATCAGGCTTGCCCATCGAGCAATGCCTGTCGACACTGACCATCGGACTCAAAAGGGGTACTACAAGTTACGGCGTAATACATTCCCTTAGGGAGAAAATTTCTGCCGGGATGTCTCTGTCCGAAGGAATGATGTGTTGCAATCAGTTTTTCTCAGATATTGAAATAAAAACGGTCAAAGCTGCTGAAAAAATAGGATGTCCTGGAATTGCATTGCAAGAAATGTCTGAATTTGGCAAGAAAATATCTTCCATCGGAAAAAAAGTAAAAACAGCACTGACCTACCCAACGGTAGTGTTAATTGTGGCCGGAATCGCTCTGATTTTGCTAATGACGATTGTTATTCCGAAATTCGAAACGATTTTCGCATCACAGAGTTTCGATGGTAGATCTCTCCCATGGTTAACCCAAAGGGTGGTGAATTTTTGCAATTTTATTGGGAGCCATTGGGGAATGTTGGTGATATTTGCCCTCGCTGCCTTCGCAATTTTTAAGGCCTGTTTTCTGCGAAGATCTTTCAAAAATCGATTACTCACCATTTATTCCCGACTTCCAATTTTTGGCAAATTGTTTCTAGACATGAGCCTCAATACTTTTTTCAAAACCATTGGAATGTTGATGTCATTCGGGGTACCCCTCCAGGAAGCTCTACGATTATCGATTGGGGTGATCGGCAACGGCAAATGCAAAGAGGCCTTTGAAAAAGTTTTATTAAAAATAACACAGGGGGAAGCTTTATCTGATAGCTTTAGAAGTAATAAATTTCTTAGGGCAACGGATCATGGCTTAATTTTGGCTGGGGAACAATCAAGGGGATTGGCTAAAGCATTTACGAAAATATCGGAAATGTATGATCAAAAAATCGAACAGCAGTTGACATTTTTGACAACTTTGATCGAGCCGCTAATCATAATATTTTTAGCCATCGTCGTTGGTATCATAGTAATCGCAATGTTTTTGCCCATGATCAGTTTAATGCAGAATATGAAGCTTAGGTAATTTTACAGACATGCGAAACTTTAAAGATCCCAAAACAACTTACGAAAATAAATCGGACCTGTTCTACTTCATATCCGGCAACGTAGGTGGACTTTTGTCTATGTCTCTATTTGACAACTCTTTCCAGTAAAATCTCTCCCGATGAAACCATATTGGATGAAGTCTTTTCATCAAATATTTCGGAATCATCTAATATTAGGAGCTTGTTTTTAGCCCGTGTGCAAGACACATACAGCAGGCGACACTCATTGGCATACAATTCCGAAAATTGTTGTTCATTTGACAGTGATTTTGTTCTAATGTTACCTTTGAGCTGGCGTTTGCGATACATGAATGGTAGTACAACCATGGGCCATTCCAAACCCTTGCTTTTGTGGAACGTCACAAATTGTATGGCCGAAGAATTGACATTGTTTGATTCTTTTAATGTGTCGATTTTATCAGTTAAAAATTGTTCCACTCCTATGATATTCATTTGATTCGATTCGGCAAAGTAGCACAGTTCAATCGTTTGTTTTATTTTGGTCGATAAATTTTCCTCGGCGTAGATGTTGAGGGAAAAAATACGGTGGAAAATTTTAAACCGATCTAAAATTTTCAGCAAAAATTTTGCCAGTGGAATACCGTACCTTTCACTGCGCATATCGGTGAATTCGGCATCGATCTTTGCGCATACCGTGTCATTGCCATATCTGAAATAATTTACAATTTCCTGGCTTTTGATTCCAAAAATTTCCCGTAAAATGCCGGCGAACTCACGTTGGTCAGCGGGATTATTGACATATCGCAGGCAAGATGCCAACCAGCGAATCGGGGAGGCACTATTGCCGTTGGCATTGTCGAAATGTAATTGGGCACACGGCAGGTCTTCGTTGGCAACGAAGCACTGGTAAATGTCCGCCAACCAATCTTTGCGGGGGGCTAAAATTGCAATATCTGCCCAATTTTCTACTCCAAAATCCGCCGGTGTTTTCCCTAAAAAGAGTGCTGCCGTTTGGGATGCCGAGGACTGAACATTCTCCCCCGTTTGTTTCTGCAGTTTTAGAATTTTGACTTCCCCTCGCCGGCTATCGGGTTTGGGAACCAGATGGACAAATTTTATGCCGTTGAAAATGGTTTGAAATCTATCATTTACAAAATTTATGACTGCTTCGGAACATCGCATGGTGACGGAAAATGTTAACCCGTGGGCGGCATTGGATGCTATGAGCAGATCGTGTAAAGCCACATAGGTCTTGATATCTGCCCGGTCGCAATAGATGGATTGCTGGGGATCTCCAACCATTGAAAAATGACCGTGGTCGGGAAAGTTTTTCAATATGTCCATCGAAATTCCTTCGTGGAGATTTTTTTGTGAAATTCCGAGGAGTAATCTAAATTGTTGCACATCGGTATCCTGTGCTTCGTCCAGAATCACACGGTAGGGATCCTTTTCTATTTCTCCTATTACGGTTGGATGTTTGAGAAGGTCTATGGACAAATTTATCAAATCTTCGTACTTTAACTGCCCTGTTCCGATGCGAAAATCTCCATATAAGCGGGAAATTTTTTCGATGAAAAATTTTTCGGAACTTCGTTTCCAGCTGAGAAAATCTTTCAACTCCGACTGGCATAATTCGATTAGGGTATGATTATTGCAAATTTCAGAACAATCTGGCATGGGAAAATAGTCTCCATTTTTCCGAAAAAGGTCCCATTCGCGCAACAGGTGGAGAAAGTGTGCGCTTTTCCCCTCGTTGCCTTTTGACTTATAGGCTAAAATACCATCGATATCCATGGCCGGCATGGGAGAAATTTCCGTCGAATTTAATGGGTCCGCTGGATTATGATTTCGGGCATGGATTAGCAGTTTATCAATGTCATGGGTGCATAAAAAATCGCCAAGCATGCTTTGCGGAATAACTTTTAGCACGTTCCCAACGGAAGCTATAAACCCTTCCCAGAGAGATTCTTCATCCTGGACAACTTTAAAATCACTGGGTAAGCCAACGATGGCACAGTGGGACTTTAAAAATTTTGAAGCAAAGGCATGGATGGTGCCAAAAAATGCCGATTCCAGGTGCTGAATACAGAGTTCATGCAGGCGGTGGGAATGCTCGGTTTTTTGGAAAATTTTTGAAAAAACACGATCTTTGATTTCCTTCGCCGCTTTTTCCGTATATGTGACGGCTACCAACCTTTTTACTCGCGAACCACCATTGGAAACTACATCCGAATCTCGCATGGCAAAATTTGCAATTCTTTCGGTAATGGCTGTCGTTTTCCCGGCTCCAGCGGATGCAATTACGGAAAAATTTTTGGTAATTTCTTCGGCAAAAGAGTCACGCTGTAACCGATCCAGTAGTTGCATTGTATCCGCGGCTAAAACTTAATAAACCTCCCTCCAAGGAATGAAGTTTTTGAGAAAAATCAAACGAATAAAATGATTATAATTGACATTGTGTAAGGCTCAATAGTATCGTACTTGGCTATGTTGATCAAGTTTATAAAAATTTGTGCATTGGGTTTAATTTGTGCCATTGGGGGGTGTTCTACGTCCTACTTGCCCCCAACTCCCCGGGACACGATGGCGGCAGAAAATGATTATTCGGACGAATATTTTATAAATGAAAACGACAGGGGAAATGGAAATAGTTTCGTTGCCCATGGATTCGATGTCCAAAAAACGGAATACAACTACACCTCTGCGGATGTTCTCGAATCCATATATTTTAATTTCGATAGCTCAAAAATTTTGAAGGTCGAACAGATGAAATTGGCTGAGATAGCCAAAATCTTCGTAAAAGATAAATCACTTAGCATATTAGTCGTTGGCAACTGTGATAGGTTTGGAAAAGAACAGTACAACAATATGCTCGGAAAACGGCGCGCAGAAGCTATCCGGGATATTTTCATATCCCTAGGAATCGGCGAAGATAGGATCATTACGGCTTCCCTCGGATCAAGCAAAGCCAACAAAAATGTCCAGCGCAAAGAAGACGGCGCGCTCGATAGGCGCTGTGACATCGTAATTCGCACAACGCGATAAAATTTATCAGTTTCGAGAATGTCGACAGGATTTCCAGCTTGCAGCTTTGTGAATTTTTATTAGGTGTGCTCCAGTGAAAGTAAAAAGCGAAAATATAAGTTTGGAGGATGCCAGCAAAGTTTATTTGCTTCCATGTTTGTTTACGGCGTCCAATTTGTTTTTTGGGTTTTTATCCATCATTCGTTCCATGCAGGCACGGTATTGTTCGGTTTCGGAAGCGATGTCGACGACATACTATACGCAAGCCGTTTGGTTTGTGTTTCTCTCTGGAATATGTGACTTACTAGACGGCAGAATCGCCAGGTTGGGAGGAAAGGAATCTCTTTTTGGGAAGGAATTCGATTCCATAGCCGACGTGGTATCATTTGGAGTTGCTCCTGCTTTGATGGTATTTTTGATGATACTGTCGCCAACGGAACAATTCCCATTTTTCCGACAGGTTGGTTGGATCTTTGGGTCGCTATATCTGTTGTGTGCGAGTGTACGGTTAGCAAGATTTAATGTGATAACACATCCTCTACTTCCAAAGGCTGAGCAGGAAAAAAATAACTATGATTTCCTAGGATTACCTGTTCCCGCCGCCGCTGGTGTTATCGTTTCCATTGTACTGATACTTAACGAGTATGATCTGAGGGGATGGTCCCTAATGTTACCACCATTGATGCTACTAATTGCCTGGTTGATGGTAAGCAACATCTACTATCCGAGCTTTAAAAAGGTTGATTGGAGCACACAAACCAAATGGGGAACGTTTTTGGTCTCAATGACCGTATTGTCTCTCGTCGCATTATTACGTGATGTTGCACTTGCCGCCATATTCCTGGGGTATGTATTTTGGGGAATATTTAGGCATGTTGCGAGGAAGAAACATATCCTAAAAGCCGTAAAAGCCAAATGGCGTCGCTAATAGAGGTTCTCAAACAGTCAGAACTTTTTTTGAAAAGTAAGGGAATTACAGCTTCTAGGCTGGATTCTGAACTGTTGCTATCACATTTGCTTGGGTGTAAGCGATCATTTCTTTATTTGAAATCAGAAAATAATATCGAGGAACCAGTATTGTCTCGATTTCAGAGTTTGCTATTTAGGCGAGGGAACCGTGAACCTCTGCAGTATATCATCGGCGAGGTCGATTTTTATGGTCTATCCATCGCGGTCGACAAAAATGTTCTGATCCCGAGACACGAAACGGAAGAACTCATTGGCATAGTCATTTCACGTTTTAGAAATAAATCAATCGGTTCAATCTTGGATCTCGGAACCGGTAGTGGTGCCATTGGACTGGCTCTGGCGAAACATTTTACAACAGCAAATGTTTTAGCCGTCGACACAAGCCGGAATGCACTTTCCATGGCCCAAAAAAATGCTCTGAGAAATAAGATAGGCAACATAAGATTCATGGAGAGTGATTGGTTCGAAAGCGTTGATGGGATATTTGACATGATCATTTCAAACCCACCATATTTAACCAACGAAGAATTTGAAAATACCCAGGATGAAATAAAGAATTTTGAGCCAAAATCTGCGCTAGTATCTGCAAATAATGGGCTGGCTGATATCTTTAAAATTATTGGTACGGCCGGCAAGTTTTTGGCAAAAGACGGTGTATTGGTGCTGGAAACGGGGAGCTCCCAACATGAGTTCATTGCAAGGTTTGCCAAAGATTATTTTGGTAAATTTGAGTCAATTCGTGACCTTGGAAGGGAAAATAGGTTTGCTTTTTTTGAATATTAATTTATTAAACTACGTTAATCTAGTTCACCATAAATGGTCAAAACAAAAGCTTGACTAGTGCAACAAGCATGCTAAAATGCTATCACTTTGGTCTGATTATGACAATAGTTCAAGATAAGCCTCCTACCACTTCACAGCCCTCGGCTGGAGATCTTGACATAGGTAGCACTTCAGGTGAAGGTGGAGAAGTTGCCAGAATTGTAGGATCTGCGAATCCCGAGTTTGTTGTGTCGCCGTTTCATACATTTTCAAATTCTCCAATTATGTTTAGTTCAGACGGTGCACCCCGGGACATAGATACAGGGGTTGGCAATGTGAAACCCGGGGAATTAGGCAGAGTTTCGGATTTACTGGATGGGAGTAGCAAGTATGTGCAGAAGTGTTCCTTGAATGACATAATGTTCCTTGTCATGTTGATTTTGATAAAATCAACATCCGAACAACGAGAATCGCGATTTGAAGGTATGATGGC
>JAISRG010000082.1 GCA_031273725.1 Puniceicoccales bacterium | reverse complement strand
AAATTTTACACCCATTATCCATACTACACTAAAATATCTTTGGCGTTATGTTGCCAATTTTTATCATAGGCTTTCTCTCGCTTTTAACCTTAGTTAGGGAACTACGTTAGTTTAGTTCACTATAACTTTTCCTGTGGACGACTAAGTTTCACAAATAATATTTTAAGATTTGATTTTTCGTGGTATTCCCATATGTTGCTCATTCTTGGAATTTCATTTTTTCTAAATTATGGGTGGTAATGTTACAGTTTTCATAGCGGGGGTAATTGTCATACTGCTATCGCTATTTTCTTTTTCTGGAAACTGTTTACAAAAATTGAGCGATTGGTTGCTTTTTTCAAAATATGCCCCGGTCCTAACTCTTGGAGTTGGCGGAACATGTTTTTTGATAAATGTGCTTCACCTAAGCGCGGCAGATTTTGGGGAGTATAGACTCGCATTCATTGTTATATTTGGCATGATAATTCTACTCTCATTCTTCAAAATGAGGGAGCTTCTTGCGATACGTGGGCTGGCTGTCCTATTGCTTGTCTGTTCAAAGGCGATGTTAGACAATATCTACTGCGAGCCAATTTTATGGAAAAATTATTTTGTCTCTTTTGTCTACTTGATAATTATCTTTTCAATGCTGATTGGTTCCATGCCGTATCTCTTTCGGGATTTTTTAGATTTTTTGATACGGTCTAAACCGTCAAGAATAATACTTGGAATATGCTCGATGGCATATGGCACATTATTGGTGTTCATTTCCTTGGCAACTATAGGCCGAAACTCATTCCGATAGCAAATCATCAAATTTAACAATTCCATCGAATATGGCCTGGGCTAGGGCATCCCGATACGTAGATGACGTAATTTTCGTGCATTCTTCGTAGTTAGATAGGAATCCGCATTCCACTAAAATTCCCGGGCATTTTAGATCCCTTAGCACGACAAATGTGCTATGTTTTACCCCCCGATCGATGGCCGATGTTTTCTCTACCAATGAGGATTGTAAGCAGTAACCAAGGACTATGTTCAGGGTATCAAATGTGTTGCCAACGAAACTTCTTTGGATATTTCTGGAAGAAACTTGATAGGATGATGCCTGTGCCGATGGGGTAAGTGTAAACACTTCAATGCCCGATGCAGATGCAGATGGTGCGGAATTGAAATGTACGCTAATGAACAAGTTTGCCCCTGCTCGATTGGCAATTTGTGTTCTTTCCGGCAAAGAAACTTTTTGGTCACGGGATCTGGTAAAAATGACCCTATATCCTTTTTTTTCGAGTAACTTAGCTAGCCGAGAACATACGTCCATCGTCAAATTTTTCTCTTGTAGGTTATGCCATTTATCAGTGGTCCCATTGTCTTTACCTCCGTGTCCAGCATCCAAAGCGATCACTTTCAATTTTTTATAATTATGTTTTGTCGTCGGGAACAGTGGCTGAATGTGATATTTATAGTCCGAAGAATCAATGTGATATTTGCCATATCGTTTTGTGACTGGAAACCCAAGGGGCATCGAGATATTTTTAAACGTAAAAATTCTCGAATTATCTTTAAATGCGAATACGGCATCCTTTGCGCCGAAGGAATTGGCGGAAATCATTTGCACTCTATTAGCCTTGGCAACCTTGATCAATGGAATTTCCGCTGCCTGGCATAGCGAACCAATAATAACCCACCAGAGGGCACTTGCAAAAATTAGGGATCTGGTTTTTCGCATGGCTTTACTTCAACTTCAATAATTCACTGGAATCCAATATTTGGGGTACCGTACCAGATTGCTGCTTGGCTTCTCCGTCGGATTTCACCGCCTTTTTTGCGCAAGGAGAAAGGGTTACGGAAATTATTTTTCCAAATAGCTTGGGTTCGCAATCCAATACCCCATATGGTTTAATGTCATTGATGAACTTTTTGATGAGATTGAACCCTAGCTCAGAGTGTGTCAATTCTCTCCCGCGGAACATCAGTGACAATTTCAACTTGTTGCCGTGCTCTAAAAATTCAATTGCATGGCGCATTTTTGTATTATAGTCATTCGACTCAATGGCAACGTGAAGTTTTACTTCCTTAATTTTCATCGATGTCTGTTTGGAAGAACTCTTATTCTTCTTTTCATTATACTTGTATTTGCCAAAGTCCAAAATTTTACATATTGGAGGATCGACATTTGGCGAGATTTCCACCAAATCCAGACCTTCCCTTTTGGCGATTGAAATGGCTTCCATTACTTGCATTACTCCTAGCTGCTGGCCATTGCTGCCAATCACACGGACCACTTTAGCTCTAATCTTTTCATTCTTTCGAATGAAATTTTTCCCAGAATGTCCAAATTTTCTATCGGAGGAATACCCACCTTTTCTGGCTGAAGTAGGATTAAACTGTTGATTTGTCATTACCTATTGAAATTATTAATTTGAGCTTATTAGCTCCACTGCTGTTAATAATAGACTTTTTCGGAAAAAAACAATTATTTTATTGAGTGGGAAGGAAACTTTTCATCGAAATCTCCGTCGAAAATAAATCATACCACATTTCGTTGTTGCGAATCGCCTCTTAATCTTTTGTGTTGCTTGAAACCTATGATGTCCCAAATTGGTAAAATCTTCGAAGAAGCACGAGTGGCGATATCCGGCGTGGCATCGCACGCAGATTTCGACAATGTTAAATCTAAAATTTTAGGTCCGAATGGCTCATTTCGTGAGTTGATGAAACTTTTATCGGGCTTGCCAAAGAAAGAACGTCCGTCCATGGGACAAGCGATAAATGCTTGCAAGGACAAAGTCGAAGAAATGTTCAAAAACAAACTGATCGAGATAGAAAATAGTGAGACCGCAGCATTTCTCGGACAGCCGATTGATCCGACCCTATCGCCCATTTCAAATGAAGAAATTTTCTGCCATCCCCTGACAAAAATTAGAAATCGTATCATAGAAATTTTCTCAAATTTAGGGTTTAGTACCGTCGAAGGTTCGGAAATAGAAACCGAATGGTTTTGCTTCGATGCACTGAATACACCTGAAAGCCACCCTTCCCGCGATGACCGTGACACATTTTATTTTAATAGGGATGTTTCCATTGAAAACGTGTCCAGAAGGGGCGACGAACAATATGTTTTACGGACCCAAACTTCCACGGTCCAAATCAGGACAATGCTACAACGCAAACCTCCGATTAGAGTTTTGTCACCCGGCATGGTCTTTCGCAGGGATGCCATAGATGCCACCCACTATCCAACTTTTCACCAGTGCGAAGGCCTGGCTGTCGATGAAGGAATAACGGTTTGTGACTTAAAATCGATTTTAGATTTTTTCTTCAAAAAGTTGACCGGCGAAGGCAGTGAAATCCGGATGCGTCCAAGCTTTTTCCCATTCGTGTCTCCAGGATTCGAGGTGGATTTTAGGAGTAAAAATCTTGGAAAATTGAGCAACAGGTGGATTGAGATCTGCGGGTGCGGCATGGTAGCACCCAAGGTTTTTCAAAACTGTGGCTATGCCGACGATGAAATTTCTGGCTTTGCCTTTGGCATGGGAATTGAACGTCTTGCGATGTTACTATATGGAGTAGACGACATCCGGCTGTTTTTTCAAAATGACACCAGATTTTTAAAACAATTTAAACTATCGATGCTCTAAAAACTACGTTAGTTTGGTTGAGTATAATTTGTGATCCGCATCGTAAAATTTTACATGCTCAGCAACATGTCAATTTTTTTCTCTATACACTTGCCATACGCTGGGCCGGCCCATTGATTATTCAAATTGCAGACCTCTTGTACACTCCCTCTTTTTACAATATCAAACCGCGGATCGATGCACGGATTTTGTAGTGGTTTTTTAGTCCCGTAGGCCTTTAAATGTTGTACATGGGCCCGGACCCCCTGTTTTATTGTTAAAAAACAAGCCCAATATACATCGTATACCATAGTCCCTAAGCCATTGAAATTATTTTGGTGGCTACGAATATTCCCATCGAATTTTAAAAAATTGGTCTCATGGCACATTTGAGCAAATGCTACGTCACTATTTACACCTTCGAAATCAGATTCCCATAGATAGCACTCTATGATATATTTTAATCTAACGGAGTCGATTATTGTATTGTACTGCCGTATGTATTTGAACATCATTTGTTTGGTAGCGCTACCTTTCCCTAGGAGACTATACATTCCTTGCCCCGGAATACCATCTAAACCCCACTGCACGTAGGCCCATATGATAGCCACAAAAAAAATAGATAGTACGAGTGGTTTTTTCATCGGCAAAATAATCTAACTTTTATGAAAGCTCGAATATTGGCTTTATTCATTGTCGAACCAAATTGATAGATCTTGCAAAACCGTTCCCGTACCGTTTGCAACTGCGCTTAGGGGATCATTTGAAACGATTACGGGAAGCCCAGTCTCTTCGGACATCAAAACATCCAAATTTTTTAACATTGCTCCACCACCTGCCAGTACTATACCTCGATCGACCAGGTCGGATGACAGTTCCGGCGGACATTGTTCCAAAACTCCTTTGGCCGCATTTACAATGGCGACAACGGCATCCTTTAGTGCCGTCCTAATTTCACTGGAACTAATGGTAATGGTCTTTGGAAGCCCAACGACGGCATCACGGCCCTTTATCGACATTGAAAGTTCCACGTCCAATTGTGAAGCCGAACCAATTTTCATTTTTAATTCTTCTGCGGTGCGCTCACCAATTATCAAATTATATTCGCGTTTGACATAGTCGATTATGTTGCGGTCCATTTCGTCGCCGCCAATGCGAATACTGCGAGCGAAAACCACACCATTCAATGATAAAATGGCAACTTCCGTTGTTCCGCCGCCGATATCAACTATCATATTGGCAGCCGGCTCATCGATGGGCAAACCAACTCCTATTGCCGCCGCCATGGGCTCTTGGATTAGCAACACATCGCGGGCACCAGCATGAATAGCTGCTTCTTTTACGGCTCGTTTTTCCACCTCCGTTATGCCGGACGGGACGGCGATGATGACCCGGGGAGGAACCAACCTCATCGAACTGGATACTTTGCCAATGAAATATCGCAACATTGCTTCCGTAACCTCAAAATCGGCGATAACACCGTCTTTCATGGGCCGTAGTGTTATGATGCTTCCCGGAGTACGCCCCAACATTTTTTGTGCTTCCAAACCGACGGCACGTATGCGCCGCGAAGTTGCATAAATCGCCACGACACTTGGTTCGCGCAATACAATTCCCCTATCGCGAACAAAAACCAAAGTATTGGCTGTCCCAAGATCAATCCCAATGTCATGGGTCCAAAACCCAAAAAAATTGGCAAAAAAGTTCGCTATTTTATTCTTAAAACCAGACACCATCTACTACTTTAAAAGGAAAATAAATCAACATTGAGTTGCAAGAAAAATTGCACAACTTAACGGACTGCTCTACGAAAAACATGCACCTTTTAATTGTTTTTTTTGAAATCTAAAACTTTTTTACCTGCCCATTGATTATAACCGAATTTTTTGGCAAAATGGTGCCCGGATTAATGACTGAATTGCAAGAAATTTCAGAATGGTCACCGATGATCGCTCCGATTTTTTTCATACCAGTCTCGATTCGCTCCCCGCCGTGATGGACAACAATATCTTTTCTATCCAACCTAAGATTTGCCAAAATTACGCCGGCTCCAAGGTGCACAAAATTTCCCAAAACGGAGTCTCCGACATAATTAAAATGTGGCACTTGCGCATTGTCCAAGAGTATGGAATTTTTTAATTCGCATGAATTTCCAATTAGGCAATTTTTACCAATAATTACGTTTTCCCTCACATAGGCAAACGGACGAATGCTGGTCCCTTCATCGATGTAAGCCGGACCTTCTATGATGCAAATTGGGGGCAGTTGTACCGATTTGTGGATGAAGACATTTTTACCAACGTGGCACCCGGGAGGAATTTCACGTTTCGACATTGGTAATGCACTAAGCATGTCCGCGATGGCAAAATTTATTTTCTGCAACCAAAAAACAGGATTTTCGTCCAACCCAAAATATTTGGCAAATTGCCATGATTTATCTACTTCAAAAAACTCCCGCGATGTCATAGGGATTCAAATTTCTCCTTAAATCTTTGAAAAAAACCACCACTTTTGACATTACACAATTTTTCGAACTCTTGCAACTTTTCTTTCTGTTCTCTGGATAACTTTGTCGGAACATCAATGGTGACCTTTACATATTGATTGCCTCGACTACCAGGACGGTTTAAATTTGGCATTCCCTGACCCTTAATGCGGAACATTGTTTCCGATTGTGTCCCGGCTGGAATTTTAAGATTTGCCTGCCCATCGATGGTTTCAATTTCTATTTCTCCTCCGAGAGCTGCAGTGGTAAACGCAACTTTCTGGGTACAATATAGGTCCTCTTCATGGCGTTCGAAGCGTTTATCCTCTGCGACATAGATTGCCACGTACAGGTCTCCGCTGGGACCTCCATTTGTTCCGGCCTCCCCCATACCTTTCATCCGCAAACTAGCTCCGTCAAATATTCCTGCTGGGATCTTAACCTTCGTTGTGCATGGTTCCATTACTAGACCAGTCCCCCTACAATTGTGGCATGGATTTTCAATTTTTGTTCCGGCACCATGGCAATCGGGACAAGTTTGCTGCATGCTGAAAAAACCCTGGCGCATTGAAAGAATGCCCGTTCCTCCACAGGTTTTGCAGGTAACTTTCTTTGACCCGGGGGCAGCTCCACTTCCACCACATTTATTGCAGGCCACATGTTTGCTATATTTTATGGTTTTTTCTACGCCGTGAAAAGCCTCTTCGAGTGTTATTTTCAAATTATAGCGTAAATCATTCCCTGCCTGTCTTTCCGATTTTCCCGAGCGGCCATGGCTCCCGAACCCAAAAAAATCGTCGAAACCACTTCCAAAACCACTTCCACTGAATACGTCGCGAAACACGTCGAAGGGATCCCGGCCTCCAGATCCCCACCCGCTGGATTGTGCCCCTCCATATTCAAAAGCATTGTGGCCATATCTGTCGTAGGCGGCACGTTTGTCGCTATCTTTTAAAACTTCATAGGCTTCGGCGACTTCCTTAAATTTTTCTTCGGCAACCTTATCCCCCGGATTTTTATCCGGATGATACTTGACTGCCATCCTACGATAAGCCTTCTTAATATCCTCATCGGAGGCACCCTTTGACACCCCAAGAATATCGTAATAGTCAGCTTTTCTCATTTTAATCTTTAGGTTGTTCTTCGTGATATGAAACTGTCACAACAGCCGGACGCAATAATTTATCATTGAGTTTGTAACCTTTCCTGTCAACGGAAATGATAATATCGTTTTCCTTCGTATTGTCTACCACACGCCGCACGCATTCGTGGAAATTCATATCAAATTTTTCATTCAATGGATAAATTTCCTGGACTCCATGGGAAGCGAGTAAGCTTTTAAAGCTTGCAAAAATCATCTTAAACCCATCGACGATTTTATCGTTGCCATGTGGGTCCGCAGCAGCTAGCCCAAGTTCAAAATTGTCCAAAATGGGCAATAAACTTTCCAGAACACCGGCGATGGAATTGGTTCGTATTGCAAGAAAGTCCTTCTGGGATCGTTTTTTATAGTTTTCAAAATCAGCCAATGCCCGCAGCATTGAATCCCTATAATTGTCTGCTTCCTTCTGCTTGTCTGCCAGTTGGTTTTTTAAATCTTCAATAACTCCACCCAAATCTTGGTCAAAATCTCCATCGATTATCTTCTGTTCCTCGGCATTTTCAATGCCATTTTCTTTCGTAGAATGATCACCAGGTTGCCCATGTTTTCTTTCCGATGAAGATTTTTTAGTCATGGAAAAAAGCTAGCAAAAATTGTGCCACACCGCCAATGTTTGCTCAAAATCTTTATCACACCTATCAACACCACGCAAATCTTCAAAGAACATGGGAAATTGCTTTTCCCTAAAATCTTCGAATCACTTTCCTGTGTTTGATTAGCATGAGGTGCCCCGGACCCAATATTATTGGCAGAAACAGTTGCATTTCCCAAGAAATTTGTTTTTTAAGCCGTGAAATCATTTTAGGAGGCCCATGAATTTTTCCATAAAAGGTTTCAAATATTAAGTATTGTTTATCCTGAAAAATTTGCTTAAATGATGTAACTTTGGTATAAAGTTATGCATGCGTCATTTATTTTGAGTGTAACATCTAAGGCAATGATTTTGGTGCTGGTTCTGTCGATGCCACCAATTTTGATAGCTACAATAGTTGGTCTGTTTATCAGCTTATTGCAGGCATTGACTCAGGTTCAGGAACAAACATTGGGGTTTGCGGTAAAATTGATTTTCGTAATTGTAGTATTGGCATTAACTACCCACTGGATAGGTGGTGAAATTTTGGAATTCACCAGCTATTTGTTCGAAGAATTCCCAGTGTTAGCCAAGTGATGAGCGAATCATGGATACACCACTAAAAGAGATATCGAGCACATGCGCACTGATAATCATAGCAATGGTGAGGTTGGGAGCAGCGCTTGCAGTAGCTCCATTTTTTTCACGCCAGTTTGTGGTTGGAACAGGACGAAATGTCGCCATACTATCGCTGTCTTTGCCATTGTTTTGTTTGGTATTTCCAACGCTTCCACAGGGACAATTTGCCATTCTAATGATGGGTGGATTGCTAATCAAAGAGGCGGTAATAGGAATTGTTTTGGGATTTGTTACAAGTTTCATTTTTTATACGGCGGAAGGGGTTGGTTTTGTGGTCGATGTCCAGCGGGGGTCGTCGATGGCAACAATATTTGACCCAATGGCTGGGACCCAAACGTCACTGATGGGAAGTTTTTTGATACAAATGATGTCGGTGGCATTTTTCTCGGCCGGTGGATTTTTATTTTTTTTGGACCTCATGTATAAGACATATCAAGTGTGGCCCGTGTTTTCATATTTCCCTAAATTTGAGGCGGGATTTGCCGTATTTTTTATGGATTTAATAAGGGATTTAATGGGTGTAATGTTTTGCCTGGCAGCTCCCATATTAATAGTCTTGTTCTTGGCAGAATTTGGGCTTGGTATGGTCAACAGGTTTGCTCCACAGCTTAACGTTTTTTTCCTGGCGATGCCCATAAAAAGTTGGCTGTCAATGATGTTCTTGTTTATGTATTTGTCACTATTGAACACCTTTTTCGAGCGATACTTTACCTCCGAAAGTAAACTTGCGGAATTTGTTAAAATTTTTGTTAAATAGATGAGTGGTGAAAAAACAGAAATGCCCACGCCGAAGAAGCTGCGGGATGCCAGAAAAAAAGGCCAAGTGTCCAAAAGCACGGATGTGGTTTCCACGTCCCTGCTGATAGGTTTGTACGCATACATTGGCGTCGGATGGTCAAATCATGTAAAAGCAATCGGAAACATGCTGGTTTTTCCCATAAATTATCTGTCGGAAGATTTCAAAATGGCCTATTCCAACGTCATTGCTGGGATTTTTAAGCAAATGATCAGTATCATACTTCCTGCTCTTGGGATTTGCATGATTACGGCGGTGATTGCAAATTGTGCACAAATTGGTTTTCTGCTCACCTTCGAAACGGTAAAGCCGGATTTAAAAAAACTTAATCCAGCGGAAAAACTCAAGCAAATTTTTTCCAAAAAAAACCTGTTCGAGTTTTTGAAATCGAGTTTAAAAATAATATTTTTGGGAATATTGATTTACATGGTCATAAAGAATCTCATCCGAGATTTGCTACTATTGCCATTCTACGGACTCAAAGGTGTGATGAACATCCTTGGGCCAATAATGAAACGCTTCGCGTACAATGTTATCTTTGCCTATGTCGTGGTTGCGTGTATCGATTTCGTTTTTCAGAAGCGAAATTTTATGAGCAAAATGAAAATGTCTAAGGACGAAGTAAAACGGGAGTATAAAGAAATGGAAGGAGATCCACAGATTAAGGGAAAACGGAAACAATTGCACCGTGAAATGGTTGAACAAGATGCCCCTCGGAGGACAAAACAATCCAGTGTGTTGATAACGAATCCAGAGCATATTGCCGTGGCCGTGTACTATAATATGAAGAGCAAGGGGTCTTCCCTGCCCATCATTTTAGCAACTGGACAGGGCGCCATTGCAGAAGAAATGATACGTGTGGCTCGGGAAAATAATATCCCCATAATGCGTAACGTACCGCTGGCACATTCTCTCATGGATGTCGGAGAAGTCATGACTTTCATTCCTACGGAATTGATTGACCCCGTGGCTGAGGTACTGCGTTGGGTATATAAGATAAAGGAAGAAAATGAGTATGGTATGAGCCTTGAAGGGGACATGTCGTAGTCATGTTTTCCGAAAACATTTTATACATCTTGAAATAATTGACAGTGGCACTTTTTGGCATATTTTCCCGCATAGTGTTAAAAAGGTTTGATTGCATATAATGTCATTGTTAAAGCAAACGCTGTTTGATCTAGAAAATTTTGGAATTTTTCCTGCCAAAAGGCTTGGCCAAAATTTTTTGATCGACATTAACATTGTCAATAAGATCGTCGCACTTGCAGATGTAAAAACCGGAGATGTGGTTGTTGAGATTGGTCCTGGACTTGGGGCTGTATCGGAAAAAATTTTAAATATTGGGGCAAAATTATTTGCCGTTGAGTTGGATTGGCGGCTTTTCAACTTTTTAAAATCAAAATTTGCAAGTTGTAGCAATTTATGCCTTACACATGCGGATGCGGTGGATTTTCCGGTTGCCGGGTTGCCGCAAAATATTATCGAATTTAAAGTCATTTCCAATTTGCCATATTCAATTTCGTCGACCTGGATGGATGCTCTTTTGGAATATCCCAATTTGCCACAGAGCATAAGCTTAATCACGCAAGCTGAAACGGCACAGAGATTTTTTGCCTCAACCAGGCCATCGGAAATCTGTCCGATCTCGATTTTCATCCAATCGGCCTATGACAAGGTTTGCATGTACAAAGTTGCGGCAAGCTCATTCTATCCGGAGCCTACGGTGTCGTCGACCATGGTTTCAATGGTCAAAAAACAGAGCGTGTTCCTTTTCAAACCGCGGACAAAACAGATTATTAGGCGGATTTTTACAAAAAGAAGAAAACAAATGGGCAGAATCTGCAGGGATGAGTGCGTAGAACTGCAAAATTGGCTATCGGAGTATAAAATTTTTCCGAACCAACGGCCCGAAGAGATTTCCATACGACAGTGGCAGCAACTCAATGAATTTTTCTGAGAAATTGTCTGTAAGGCCCGTAAAAAAGTAATTACCTGGGACCCATGTCGGATGAAAGCCTAATCGCGAAAATTTTTCCCAGACTGGAAGAAAGCCAACTAAATCAATTGGCCCGGTATGCCGAATTACTGGGCGAATGGAATGAAAAAATTAATCTTATTTCAAGGAAAGATATTCAAAATGTTATCAGCCGCCACATCGTTCCAAGTCTGGCAATTTCTACGGTTGGAAATTTCACCAAAGGAGAAAGTGTTTTAGACATTGGAACCGGAGGTGGCCTGCCCGGAATTCCACTGGCCATTGTCCATGGTGAGACTAATTTTACGCTGATGGATTCAATCGGGAAAAAGATTATGGCGGTGAGCGCTATTGTAAAGGACCTCAAATTGCAAAATGTAAAAACGGTCAATGTTAGGGCGGAAAATTTTTCTGGCAAATTCGACAAGATCGTTGCCCGGGCGGTGACAAATTTGGTCGATTTTTTGAAATATGCGAAAAAACTTTTGAAACCGAAGGGCAAAATTTTTTATTTAAAGGGCGGTGACAATGCCGACGATTTAGGATTGCTAAAAAGATGTAAATTATACAATATGTCTGCAATTACCGGTATCCACGAATTGGAAGATAAGGTGATTTTGGAAATCTTTTAAAATGCATAGGTCGAAATTTTTAGTCGCGTCAAGGGGAGAGGTGCAAATTTTTGCCACCAAATGTGGTCCCATTGGGAACAATGTTGGGTTCATCGAGAATACCAAGTGCCATGAAGCCGTGCTGATTGATGCACCATTTGGAGCATTCGAGGCGAGTAAAAAAATTTTATCGCCGGAAACAAAAGTGATTGCCATTTTGTTCACCCATGGCCACTGGGATCACGTGGGAGATGGCCACATGTTTAAAAATTCCGGAGCACAAACCTACGCCCATAGGCTGGACAAATTGCCAATCGAACATCCCGAATTGGTGGCAATGTTGATAGGGGCAGACTTTGACCTGGTCCCCTGCAAAATTGATACCGAAGTGGAAGATGGCGATACTGTCAGCATCAATGAATGGCTGGAAGTTTTTTGCCGATGGATCCCAGGACATTCTGCCGGGGATTTGGCATTTTACATCAAGGCACTGGGATGCGTATTTACGGGCGACACGTTGTTCAAGGACAATATTGGGAGATATGATTTGCCTGGCGGAAACGAATCGCTACTAATTGCTGGCATAAAAGAAAAACTTTTGACCTTGCCCCAGGATACGATTGTCGTCCCTGGGCATGGAAATTTTACAACCATTTTAAAGGAAAAAAACAACAACCCATACCTCGATGGGAAATAGCAAAAAGTTTGCTGAATCTACAAACAAACATCCAGGCAGACTTGCCCTTTCCTTTATCTTTTTTCCCCACGCAATTCCAGCTCTCGTAAAAAATCCTGGAGGATAATAGTTGCGGCTATGGAATCAACAATTCCCAAGTTCCGCTGTTTCCTTGTTTTAGTGGGCGATTGTTTCCCGTGAAAAGATCTTTGTTCGCTGATTGCTTGTTCACTCGTCAACCGTTCGTCGATGTGATTGATTTTGGTGCCGGTTGGCAGTTTACTTGATAAAATTTTTATAAATCTATCCACTTGTTTCGCTTTGTTGCCCATGCTTCTGTCCATGTTTACCGGATATCCGGTGGCGATTTCATCGATGTTGTTTTCTTTCATTATTTCACAAATTCTTTCCCCTTTTGCACTGTCGTCTTCTGCGATTATAGCTTCTCTGGGCAGTACGATTCTAATGTCACCATGGTAAATGGTAATACCTACCCGTTTTGAGCCATAATCTATTCCGAGATAGTTAACATCAAAGTAGGTATTACCATTGACATGATTCGGTCATTTTGTACCTTTTCGGAAATTTTGTTGGTGAAATTTACTGACTTTATGAAATTTTTGATTAGTAATTAATGTGTTCTTTGTAATTTGGAGGTGCCATGGATTCCATTGTGTGTTGTAGGATAACATCGCATATCGGAATTGACGGTCGGCTTCGTGATCAAACCGTTAAAGAATAAATGGCAATAATATCATAAACGTTGACTTCAGCCATGGATTCAACAAAGCTGCAGCCTAGCTGCGGCGCATCATCTTGTCCGATGCTCGATAGGGCAAGCATGGTGTCGACTTATCGGGCGTCTGTATGGAATTTCGCGGTGTTCCATGGAGATAATTTACACTGCGATGATTGCGATGTGATGTGCCAATGCACGATATTGTGACGAAAATTAATCATCGGATAAGCATGTAGGCGTGTTTTCCGAAGATATGCAAGACGCGGGTTCAATTCCCACCACCTTCGCCAAAATATTCTCCGATCCGTTGTTAATGGTGTGGATGTTTAATTTTATACATTTTTTGTTGACATAAATTTTATGGAGAGTAAGCTTACAGTCGTGGAATTACAATAATTGATGGATGTGGTGATTTGGGCAGGACCTCCGCTGCAATGGCAAAAGATCCTTTTCCGAAACACTCTTCCGTCCCATCTTTAAATTATCTACGAAGGAGCACAGATGGTTAGTACAAAAGCAAAGACTTTACGTAAATCTGAGAACGTTTTACCGCCGGGGGCTAAACTAGATGACAGGGAAGATGTCGATCGGTTACATGTAAATGTTATGGAACAGGTTGTGATTTCGGTGAAAAAAAATGGCGGAAATTTTAGCACAGAACGCAAAGTCAGCGACACAAATACGCGATGTTCTGAATAAGCAACACAAAATTTTCTCCATGTTAGAATGCAAGCCGAATGATGACAATTCCGTCGTGGGATGTTTAAAGGAAAGGCTATCAGGGATCGATGATTTGGCAAAGCTGTCGAGAGAGCACGAAATGGATCTGCGATAGTCTCCGGTTGACTCCGGAGGGTGGCTGGGAACGCGCGCTTGCTCGTCTGGGCAACCCTGCCAAAGGCAAGGGAATCATAAGTCCATCTCCAAAACAAAAAACATTCATTGAGGATGTGGGAAGCGTTTACGATTCAAGTGCGGGAAAAACTTCTTCTCATGAGCAGAAGGTGGAAGCGGCAGAGAAAACTAAAAGAGCCATAAAAAGGATGAAAATATAAATATTTTAATGGCAGGAGGAAGGGACTATGACTGATAGTGTAAATTTAGATATTGGTGGATGTGGTATGACGCAAGCAGATATCAACCGTGTGACTAGTCCATTTCTGGATTTGGAGGATGCTTTGGGGGGAATCGTCTATTTTCTGGAAGGGCATTACGACCAGATCATTTTGGAAAAGGTTTATTCGATATTGCCTTCCGCACTCACAGAAAATCAAAAGAAAATAGCGGACACGCAAACAAGCGTAGATAAAACCAAAGAAGCCTATGATCTCGCCTCGGCAGCGTATGATGTCCTTCGTGATCTGAAACCCTATGATATACAAGATTTATGGGATGCGATACATGAGATAGACCAAAGTAGCGCATGCAAAGGAGTAGTTAATGAAACTAAAAATGAAATCCTTAAGCTTATTTACGACCTTTGCAAGCATGAGATAAACGGGCTCAACCTAGATTCGCTGGATATGAACTCTAATGCGCAGTTTTTGATATTCTTGCAGCTGCTTTGTAACCCCCATTAACAGATAATGCAGCCACTTGGAATATCGACCAAATTAACGCTGTTCGTACGTCTTTGGAGGACATGAAGAATGTCGCAAATAAGCCAATCAACGCATTCGATGAGTCTTTATCTACTCAAATGGATTTTCTGATACGATCAATTTCCGCGGCCAAGGCCACCTTGGAGAAACGAATAAAACATGATTTTTTAATATCTTTCCTATATCCAGGATTTACTGAGGCTCTGCGACACATCGATGCGTTTTCGGCACGAGCATCCGCTAACCCGATCGACATTGGTAGGTTGCACAGTAAGCTCTCTGATGCGACAGACGCGTTGTCTGATATAAAAGAAAATTCTGGCTGGAGGTATAATTAAGATATTGAATTATTAGCTGGTAATATACAAGCATACATGGATGATTTCTGGACGTTACTTAATATGCGCACAATAATTGCTAACGATACAAGCAATCCCAGTAAGTCCAATCTGGAGGAGATCCATCATCAGTTATCCCAGCACAGAGATAAGCTTAGCAGCCTCCCAGGTTTCGCGGATGCATTATCAAGCATAGATTTTTACAGCACTAATTGTGCTGGATTCAATGCGGCAATATCGTCACCTGCATCAATTTCGAGCACAAACCAGGATGATGCCAATGCTGCGAGAGCAAAATTGCGTGCGATCGAGGATCTTGTAACAAATGCGATTAGCACATTTAGTAACGATCTAACTGATGAAAATTTGAGCAAAGTCAAATGTGCATTACGTGCGATCAAGGATTTTCCAGGCGCCTCGAGTATTTCCCCATCAATCGCAGACGCAATAACAGTTATAGAAAATTATTTCCAAGATACAATATTGCTGTAGGGTGCAAAAGTCGCCATCGCCGCATTTAATGATGCAGAAACTCCAGAAACTATGGCAGAAGCACTCAATGCATTGAGGGTTATGGCCAACGACGACAGCATTCGAAGTTTCTTAGCAGGTGCTAATATTAGTGATATTTTGGAAAAAATAGAGTCGGCAAGTGAGCTGATGGGGAATGTTAATGCGATTACCGATGCTTTCACTGGCTCGGAATCATTTATAGGGGCCAATGACAGATTTAATGCAGTCCTAGATGCATTCAAAGAGGCAAACAAGGTATTCTCAGAGAAATTTTCCGATTCAAAACCTGAGGACTTATCAAATCGTTCAGTAGAACTCAGATCTCATACTGCAGATGCTAAACTTACAGCAATTTTCCAAACGCCAGGAGTTTCGGCGGCAGAAGGCAATCCAGGGCACCAGAGTGTCAAATCCTATTTGTATCCATCGGGAAATGCATCGACAAATCTTTACGACCCTAATTCGTGCAATTTAGCAGAGCCACTAATATCGGCAGAACTTCCTACCCTATCTAATAACCAAAATTTGAAGAACAAATTGGACGAGGTCAAAAACAATGTCGTTAATGCCCAAACAGACGACAATAATGCCAAAAAGGAATACGATGAGCTAATGAAGCGTCTGAGTATTGGTCCTAACATGGGTATAAATGACCTCTTAAATCTGTGCATGATGGTGTCGACGCCGACGGCGCAGGCAGATCGGTCCTCTAGGCTGGTAACCGGTATTATGAGAACAATAGGTGCCAATGGCAACTATACATACGCATTGCAATATGGTGATGCAAGTCTAAGCAAGGCCCAATACGATGCTAATTTTTCGAAGCAAGATGACTACGTTCACTACTCGTTGCCATATTTTGCTCTTGCCATCATGTACGAAAAGGTCGGTAGATAACAGTTGATACTCGTGGAAAAGCTAAAACAGATCGAAAAAATCAATGAGGAAATTCAAACCAACAATTCGATGCTGAAGTGCTTGAATTGGTTATATGACAAAGTGTACGGTAAGGCCGCCTCGCAGCAGAGTTCCAGTTGGCCGGAGTGTAATAGCAATGATAGTAAAACAGATACTGATGGTTCAATAACCGAATTATATACTTATTTGAAGGATATAGTCAAAAGCAATGGGTTTAATGGTAGTGATATTTATACAGTTACCACAACAGCAAATGGTGGTCATGGCGTATTTAAATGTGCAATTGCTCAATTGAATAGAGACGGAGACGGCGGCAGCAGCGGTGAGACACAAAATATCGACGTTCAAGAACAAGCAACACTGACGATGATATCAAATCAGCAAGACAATATGAGGATATACGGCGACAAATTCTCAACGGATTCCCAACTAATGACAGCGAAAATGTGGCAGTATAAGCAAAATTCCAACGCCTGTGTCAATGCATTTTCCCAGGTCGTAAAATCCATAGGAGATTATTTTAAAAAAATTGCTTCCAATATTCGATAATTTTACAAACGAGGTATCTATGAAAGAGGAAGATAAGAAATCTAAAATTGAATATCAGAAGACATTGCAGAATGCTGCCATGCAAATAATTTCTGAAGAATTTGATGTCAAAGAATATTATGGCATCTCCGATGATGGATTGGAATCGATTTACACGGTTGGTTGTGAAATGTACAAGCATAAACAATACGAAGAAGCAAAAGGGGTCTTTACCATATTGAGTGTGCTCGAACCAACGTCGATTAAGTACCTGTCGGCCTGCGGTTCCCCATACTTCATGCTAGAAGATTATCTAAATGCATCCCAATTTTTCGGGCTCGCTCTAATTAATGGAGACTATACTCCAAAGACATTACTAAGCCTGGCAGAATGGACTATTAAGCTTGAAATCTGAGAATTGGCCGAAAGATATCTCTCGGAACTCATTCATGTAGTGGCAGAAGAAAAATTTAAAAATGATAAAGAGTCTCAAGCCTATGGAGCAAGGGCCAAAATGATGCTTGCAATGATAACCGAATAGCTAAAAAAGAAACAAGCCGCAAAATAATACGAAGCCTTTAAATACGAAAGATTATGGTAGATTGTGTGTGCAATGATGGTTCTCCCTGCGACACTTGGGGAGCGTGTTCTCCGCCATCGACGCCATCGAAGCCATCGACACAAGGTTCAATAAGTGGATATTCTACGAGTTACATATCGAAATGAGGATTGGGGTAAAATACCCTTGCTGATCTATTCGATTTGGGAATTCCTAAGTGCCAATGCGGGAAATCCATTCAAGATAGATTGGACCAAAATTTGCCAATATTCATAATATATACCCTTATGATTGCAGCACGTGAGCAGGAAAGTACGGAAAATTTTGTTTCTTCCATTCAATCGCAACACAAACGACAAAAGCTTAACTTAACAAATCTTATACAAGAAAAATTAGGCGCACAATCAAAAAGAGAAGAGCTCGCTAGTGATGAAGCCAATTGGAAAGCTCGAGTTAATATAGACCGAACAGGGTTAGTAAGAAAAGATGATCCTCCCGAAGATCACTGTATAAAAGCCATCGTAGTGGGAATACTATTTGTTATCGGAATATTGACGGGGACGCTACTTATCATGCTTGCCGTAGCCGTTGTGCTGATGGTTGTATGGCCAATTGTTACTCAAATATCGTCTGGTCCGAAAATACATGCCCCAGCCTCACCCGCTGGGTTCTGGAATTCGGATTTCAAGTCAACATATCTCTAGAGTGTGAACCCTTCGAAAAGTTAAATAGATTAAATCGGATTCGATTGTGTGATTACAGGGGTACCGAAATCGTGGTGTCAGCCTCGCTGATTTGGTTGGAGGCAGTGATTTCCAAAGCAAAATATTTACTCGTGCTAATCGTCTCCATCACGTTCAGTTAACTATCGCACACGTTCGGTTCAATGGCGAAA
>JAISRG010000081.1 GCA_031273725.1 Puniceicoccales bacterium | reverse complement strand
ATGGTTCAGACGATAATTCCATCATAGCGGCAGTGAACCAGCGAGAGACTGTCAAATTGATAAAACAACTACACCTACGATTAATTTACATTACGGAAGAAAAGAGTAGGCAAAGTGCTCCCCTACAACTTTTCAAAAGGAAACAACGACCAACGGCCCTGACAAATGCGTTCCTACTATTTTTTTTTGAAAAGCTACACAAAATGCTCGCCGCGGGAATAACATTATCCGATGCAATATCTGTAATCAATAAAAGGACCGTAGATCCAGCAGAAAAAACGCTAACCGACAAATTGTTGCAGGATATTTCAGGAGGGCAATCTTTTTCGGATGCTATAAAAGGTTTAAACGTGAAAATAGATAGCAACGTGTATAGCATCATTTTGGTAGGAGAATCAAGCGGAAATCTGGCAGCCGTACTAAAAGATGTGGTTGATTTGTTGAAATCCAAAAATGAACTCAAAAAGAAGATGATTTCGTCTTTGATTTATCCCTCATTCATGGTAAGCTTTGTGTTCGTCGTAATGTTGCTCTTTGTGTTCGTTTTGATGCCCAAAATGGAAAGTTTTATAAAAGACCTTGGCGGTGAGCTTCCTCCCATGGCACAATTTTTAAAATCTCTATCCAAATGGCTTGTATATTCGCTATTGCCAATAATAGGATGTATCATTGCAGCTTTTATAACCATCCCAAAAATAAGACAAACCAAACTGGGACGATACAAAACCGATCAACTAATGTTAAAAATTGCACCATTTTCCATAACGATACCACTGTTCATGAAAACAAGCTTGACGAAGCTAATGGCTACGCTTTTGTCAAATGGAGTTAATACGTCGGAAGCATTGAACCTGGCTCAAACATCCATTGGAAACGAGGTCCTGTTGGAACAATTTATATGCGCAAAAACAGACATATTAGATGGCGGTAGTGTCTGTACGGCATTTGAAAAAAACAACATATTAGACGGTGAACAATGTGATATTTTAGCAATTGGAGAAAAAATAGGAGATCTTGCATCATCATTTAAAGATATTAATAAAATGTATGACGAGAAGTTGCAGTCTACCCTAAAGAAATTAACGGTGTCAATTTCGGCCGCGGCCATGATGTTTGCTTTTGCCCTTGTTGGATTACTTGCGCTGGGAATGGTACAATCAATAATGGGAGCCACAGGCGCTGCCGCTAACATGTAAAGTTAAGGAGTTGACTCTCGAAAGTTTTGTGTTTCATCGTTTAAATAAAAAATTGTATCGCTAGCATATGGATAAGCATCCATTAACGTTGAACCGACAGGCTTACTTACTCGATGATTGTACCCTGCAAGTGAAATATTGTATCGATTTGGATGGTGTGGCCAATGTTGTCCATCGCATACAAAAAATCCTGTGCAATGAAAGTCCCGTAGCTTTTCGTGAAACGACTCCCGATGGTGAGAATTTTGCCAATGGCCATTGTTATTTTTCACAGGATGATGATATTGTTTTTATTTTGCCAGAGAAATATACAGGCTATTTACCAACATCGCAGAAAATTTTTCTAGCCTGTGAAATGTCAGGTTGGGGAAATGCCCCTCAATCAACCCAGTGGCAACTTGACCGAATGAACGTATATGGAAAAAGTTTGTTGGGTATAAAAATAAAAAAATCTTTGTTGAACAGCCAATTTCACTTCCAGTTTATTTCTTCTACGGGCGACTGGTATGGCCCCGATGATGATACACCCAATGTCCAAACATCCGAGATTGGGTCCCGAAATTTTGTGTTTGATCCCCATGTGACAGGAAACAATATTTTACAATATCACCTATCCCCTAAAATTGCTCTGGCGGATTCGTTGGTTGTCGAATTTTCCGATAATTCCACAATGGATGTGGATTTTTCTCCATGGATATCGTTGCTGTATGACGACGTTCCACTCGGTGCAAGTGCGAACAAAAGTACCACAATTTTTAGGATATTCGCCCCACGGGCTACCAATGTGAGAGTTGTAATTTTCGATGGGGAAGTTGCTCAACCGGAATATTATTTCTTGCAGCCGTCAAATACCGGGGTTTGGCACGTTGAAATTCGCAAATGTTTACGGGGGCGCTACTATTTTTACCAAATTTTATCCAAAGGAAACGGTAGCTGGGAAAGCTCACCCATGATTCTTGATCCCTATGCAAAGGCTGCCGTATCGAGCAAGGGGCCTGGAATTATCATAGCCGATGGGCCTTCCACTGAAACATCGGAAGATGGTTTTATAACTCCCGATCCCAAGGATCTGGTGATTTTGGAGGCCCACCTGCGAGATTTGTTGGCGCGGGCCTCCATGAATTTATCCCCCGAAGAAAGATTGAATTTCACAGGTTTGAGCAAGTATTTGGCCGACCAAAACTGTTATTTGCGCGGATTGGGGATCAATTGTGTAGAATTGCAACCAGTGCAAGAATTTGATTATGGGACAAAGGAAGAATATCATTGGGGATATATGCCTGCCAATTGGTTCTGCCCATCGAGTGCCTATGCGAATAATCCGGGGAATGCCACCCAGATTCAAGATTTCAGGGAGACTGTCCGTAGCTTCCATGGAGCTGGAATCGCCGTTATTTTGGATGTGGTATATAACCACTTTGGAGATTCGGGGCATTTGCAAAATATCGATGGAGCATATTACTTTAGGCACAACAAAAATGGAGAGTTTTTGAATTTCAGCGGCTGCGGTAACGATTTTCGAACGGAAAGTCCAATGGCACGCAAGCTAATAATAGACAGCTTGGAACACCTAGTTAGAACATATAATATCGACGGATTTAGATTTGATTTAGCCGAGCTATTGGGGATGGATTTTTTAAATATTTTACAAAAAAGATTGAAATGCGTAAAAAAATCAATTATCTTGATAGCAGAGCCATGGAGTTTTCGTGGCAATATCGGTGTCTTCATGCGACATCTACCATATTCTGTCTGGAATGATGAGTATAGGGAGTTCGTGAAAGATTACGTGAGAGGAAACGGAAACTCCGATGGTTTAAGATATTTTCTATGTGGAAGTCTAGATTTTCGATCAACATTTCCCAGTCAAAGTGTAAATTATGTGGCTTCACACGATGACCGGGGCTGGGTGGATAGCATAACGGAAAATCCGCACAATAATGGTAGTGCGCCGACAGACAATGATCTGCGGCGCACTCGGTTGGCCCTTGCGATTCTTATGATGTCAGTTGGCATCCCAATGATAACAGCCGGACAAGACTTTTTGTTTTCCAAGCATGGCGTATGCAATACCTACAATCGGGGAGACTTAAATGCCATGGACTATGGGTTGTTGGAAACACATCGTGACACCCACAACTATTTCAAAAACTTCATAAAGTTTAGATTGTCCAAACATGGCACAATTTTGCGCCTTTCCCAAGTTCCCACCAAAACATATTTTCGTTTTTTGCCATCAACCGTAAATTCCGCATGTGCACTCGCATACAATGCGGATAATACTCTTGGAAATGGCCAATTAATTTTTGCCATAAATCCGCATGCCGACGAAAGTACCATAGATTTTAGGGAAATAAATTTGCAACAATATGCTGTGTTGGCCGACGAGGAACAATTTTTCTCAAATGGCCGAGAAATTTTCGATAAAATTGTGGACAAGAAGCTAATTTTACCCCCCCTGTCTTGCAGAATATATTGGGCAAAATAATTATTTGATGAGAGTTGCATTTTCTTTTTACTTCGCAGGAGGATGCAGACGGTAAATGATATTATCAAAAATATAGAGAAGGCGGACAGACACGATAATTTTTTGCAAAGATTATATAAAAATATCTGCCAATTTTTCATCCAGAGGAAAAAAAAAGCAGAAGCCGCTAGAACGTTTGCAAAAATAAATCACATGTCGTGGAGAAAATGTCTTAAATTCATCAAAGCTAGACGAATTCTAGATAATCTCTATGCGCAACATCTCCAAAATTTACAAGAAGCCGCCAAATATCGAAAAATACGAATCGCATTTCTGGTCAATGAACTGCCCAAATGGCATGGCGGCATCCTCTACGATTTGTTTGATAGCAGTAACCGCTTTGAACCATTGATTCTGGCAACAAAAAGAGTAGCGCCCTACGGCACAACGGGGGAATTTAACGATATTTTCTCATTTTTTAAAAATGCTGGTATGCATGTAAAATGCGCCTATGATTCCGCAAGCGATAGTCTTCTTGATTTGAAAAACTTTAGCCCTGACATTGTTTTCTACGAACAGCCATGGGACTTGGAATACATTCAAAGCATAAACAGAGTTGCAAATTTTGCCCTGACGTGCTATACACCCTATTGTTTCCACATGATGCAAAGCGAATATGACTATTTGGAAGCGTTTCACAGATTTTTGTGGAAATACTTTGTTGAATCGCCGGAGCATTTGGAATCATACAAAAATAGGTTCAAAGCCGACAATTGTATAGTTTCTGGGAGCTTGCATTTGGACAGATATTTTTCAAAAAAAACGCCCCATATGGGATTTTGGAAGGACACATCTCCTACTAAAAAAAGAATAATTTATGCACCACATTTTACATTTCAAGATTCCCACAGGATGGCAACGTTCCATCAAAATGGACGATTTATTTTGAATTTAGCCAGCATGTACCCGCAGACCACATGGGTGATAAACCCCCATCCGAAGTTCAACTATAGCGTGGTCGCAGATGGCATTATGACACAACAGGAACTCGATGAATACTACGGCGAATGGGAAAAATATGGAACGATTTTTCGAGGAGGAGACTATTTCGATTTGTTCAAAACTTCAGACTGCCTAATAACCGACTGCATTTCTTTTTTAGCAGACTATTTCCCAACTGGGAAACCGGTGTTCCATTTGAGAAGTGAAACCCAAACTGTTCCGTTCAGTGATTTCGCTAAAAATATAATTGGGACCTACTATCAAATTCACAGCAATGCCGAACTTGAGAAACTATTTTCGCAGGTAATAATAGAAGGAAATGATTTCATGGCCACCAAGCGCTCGGAACAAATGACAAAGCTGAAATTAATGTCCGACGAAACTGCCAGCAAGTGCGTATTTGACCATTTACAAAAAGAATTGAAAATTACATGAAAACTTACGCAATATTGCTAGCATCTGGAATCGGCGAACGCATTGGCAATGATCTGCCCAAACAATTCTTAAAAATCTCCGGCAGAACAATTTTGGAACATTCGATCGGTGTTTTTGAGCGCAATGGCTCCATCGATGAAATAATTGTAGTCGTACATGGTCAATTTGTTGATTTTTGCAAAAAAATCCTAGCTCAAAATGATTTTAAAAAAATCAGCAAAATTTTAGTCGGCGGGAAGACCCGGCAAAAAAGTTCCTTCATTGGAGTTAGTTCAATCGTCGATGGAGAAGCAAAAGTTTTAATCCATGATGCCGTTCGTCCTCTGATTTCCGACCAAATAATCAATAATTGTATCGCTGCCCTTGACCAATATGATGCCGTGGATGTTGCCATTCCAACGGCTGACACGATCATAGTTGTCAACGATGATATGATAATCGAAGACATTCCTCCCCGCCAATTTTTTATGAGAGGGCAGACCCCACAGGCATTCAAATTGGGAATAATAAAACACGCACATTCCCTGGCAGAAAAATCGTCCAATTTAAAATTTACCGACGATTGTGGATTGGTAAAAATGTTTAACCTCGCCCCAATTCACGTAATTGGAGGGGAAGAGGGCAATATCAAAATTACCTATCCCATTGATCTCTTCATCGCCGATAGGCTATTTCAAGTAAAACATTTGCCATCCCATGGAGCTAATTTAACACAGCTGAAAAATAAGGTACTGGTGATTTTTGGAAGTAGTTATGGCATCGGTAAGGCAATTGCAGATTTGGCACAGCAATATGAAGCAAAAACATATGGTTTTTCCAGGACCAATGGGGTTGACGTGCGGAATATGTCATCCGTTCAACGAGCGTTGGAAATGGTTTACTCCAGGGAGAAATGTATAAATTTTATCGTCAATACCACTGGAATTTTAAAACTTGGAAACTTGAATGATAAACCAATATCCGAGATCCGGGATGAGGTTGAAACAAATTACTTTGGGTGCATAAACATTGCCCGCTCATCCTACGACTATCTCAAACAATCCAAGGGAGCATTGCTATTTTTCACATCCAGCTCCCATACCAGGGGCCGTGCTTCCTATTCAATTTATTCTTCGACGAAGGCTGCCATCGTCAATTTTGCCCAAGCATTAGCGGAAGAATGGATTTCGGACGGCATTCGAATAAATATAATGAGTCCGGCAAGGACGTCTACACCAATGCGCCTATCCAATTTTGGAAAAGAACCTCCAGAAACATTGCTATCCCCCGAATTTGTGGCAGAAAAATCTCTCCACACGCTGCTTCAAAATTACACAGGCCAGGTCATAGACATACGGCAATCCCAGGGTAATTCTCACATCGATCCCGTTTCTGTTCCCTAAAACTTTTATCTCGATCACCGAATTACTTTTTTCCCATTTGGAAAATTTCTCCTGCAATCTTGCCAATATCAAAATTCTTCCAATAGTTCCACGGGTGAAGATAAAAGTTGGTATTGGATATGATATCCATAGATTGGCTATTGGACGTCAATTGATACTTGGAGGAGTTACGATTGATTTTCATAAAGGTTTACTTGGCCATTCCGACGCCGATGTGGTCATACATGCGATATCCGATGCTCTTTTGGGAGCATTGGGATTGCCAAATATTGGTGAAGTATTTCCCGATACAGAAGCATGGACCAAAGATTTTGATTCAAGAAAAATTTTGGAATATGCCCACAATATGGTAATCGAAAGGTGTTATAAAATTTCCAACATAGACATTGTTATTATCGCCCAAGAACCCAAACTATCTCCACATCTTAATAAAATTCGAGAATCCATTGCTGCAATATTGCAGATAAATGGTGAAGACATCGGATTAAAAGCGACAACCAATGAAGGTATTGGAGCAATTGGAGCAGGTGAGGCCATTGCTTCCATCGCAAACGCCATCCTTATAGCAAATATATAAACACATTCAATGTGTCCAATCCCTTGATTACAACAAGACTTGATTCGGGGTTTCTGAATTTCTTTTTGCGATTAGCGCAGAAAAAGCAATTTGGTAGTTGACAACGCAACAGGAGAAGATATTGAACTTCATATGTTTTATCGCAGGGTGGAGCAGTCTGGTAGCTTGTCAGGCTCATAACCTGAAGGTCGTTGGTTCAAATCCAACCCCTGCACCCAATTTGAAGTCTGAAATTAAGCGGATTAGCGGATAATTGTAAAATTCAAGCC
>JAISRG010000038.1 GCA_031273725.1 Puniceicoccales bacterium | reverse complement strand
ATTCATCAGGGAAAACACGATTCCAATGTGAAAAGCTATTGGCGATAGCAAACTTTTACTTTTAAGCACCAGTAGCGACAACAATATCCCAAATGCAGTTAGGTTAAAGAAATTTAATGGATTGAACCTGTGCCCGATACTCATTATTGCTGGGATTATGCATCGAAAACCAGAAAAAATCGTAACATCGGAAGCATCAATTTTTAGATTATTTCCTGCCCCCGAATGGCAATAGGCGAAAAACAGCGATGTTAGCAGAATGGAGCATATTGTATTAAAGCTGCGCGAAAACAGATTAAAAATTATGCCACGGAAGACAATTTCTTCCAAAAATCCTATGGTAGCGGCTCCGATGGTAAATTTGAAAAGATTCAAAAAATAAACTTTCGCACCAACGGGCTTAAATATAAAAGCATTGTGCAATGCCAACCACACAAATACCGCATAGGCAAGGATGAATCCCCCAATGAAAGTTAATAAAAATTTCCGTTTGGAAATTTTTGTCAAATAAATATCTTTCGGCGAGCGTATGCCGCAGATTTTTAAAAAAGGAACCAGTAATACGACCAATGAAATTAATTGGGCTCTGTCAAAAAATTTCCCGAACCCCTTGTCGATAAAATGCTGGAATAATTCCACCGAAAACCTGTCCGCCAAAAATTTCGCTGTACAAAACAGCATGGGAGCCAATATCGCGGCAAAGAATAGGGTGCAAAGATAGAAAACGCCAAATAGGACCACCCCGTTCGCCTGGAAAGCATAGGCCTTCCTTTTACAAAATTCATCTTCCATGTTTTACCAATGACTTTTTTGTGAACTAATTTCTAAAATATTGCACCACATTGCAAATAAATTGACATAAATATTGAAAATAATTCCCTGGACAAGATATGAAAAAGTTACTGTTCGCAATTATATTTTTTCTTTCGACCATATCATTACACTCGACTGAACGGGATGAAATCGTTTTACTAACGAGTGCCGACAACCCACCCTACGAATTTACAAGATCGGGAGAAATCGTAGGTTTTGACATAGACATAGCAAAAATCATCGCAGAAAAATTGAGAAAAACCCTCGTAATAAAAGACATGCCATTTTCATCTTTGATTCCTGCCCTGATGGCAAAGCAGGGTGACTTTGCCATGGCCGCCATTACACCAACGAATGCCAGGCGGGAAAGCGTTGATTTTTCCATACCATACCAAAATAATATTAGTGCAGCCGTATTGGTCGATAGGGACGAATTTTCCTATATGAAAAATTCCAATGCGATATTTCCAATCGCACTGTTGGAGGGGAAAGTGGTTGGGGTCCAGCTGGGGACACACCACGAGAGTGATATAAGGGCTGCTAATATTCCAGACTTGGAAATAAGAAGGTATGACAATGTCGGAACAATGGTTGCTGAAATTTCAAACTCTGCCAATGGTAGCGGGACGATATATGCTCTCATAATAGGGAATACTGAAGCACAGATGCTGGTCAAAAAAAATCCAAAATTATGTTCTTTTCCTCTTCAATTTTCCGATTCCTTTGCCATTGCATTTACAAAAAATTCACCACTAAGGGCAAAAATCAACGAAATTCTCGAATTGCTCAAAGAAACTGAAAAAATTTCCGATTTGGAAATAAAATGGGATATTGCACGATGAATAAGTTGAATCTAAGTAAGGGGAAAAATTGCAATAAATTTATAATTTGTGCGATCTAGTATAGGTCCGTTGTGGCCAGGGGGACATCTTTGACAAAAAATTGCCGAAAGATTTTTCCCAAGATTTGACGTTCGATGAGGCCCGTACGAATTGTTCGGGATAAATTTTCCATCAACCTGGGTACCTGTCCTATTATATAATCGATGTCGATGGGGGTATTTGCGATGCTACTGTCGGGTTTTAGGATTAATATTTTTATGGTTTTGCAGCCAAGGGTCTTTAGGGCAATGCCATAGAGGAACAGCTGCAAGCCAGAATATCGCTCCATGTGCCATTTGACATTTCGTTCCGTCATTTCAACGTTGCTTCCCGTTTTGAAATCTATGATCACCGTATCCGCGTCGAAATGATTCGCATCCCGTGGATTTCCGTTGCTAATAATAAAATCCAGCCGCCCCGACAGCCGAAGTTCTTCATCTCTTATTTTTACAATAAGATCCGCCGGAAGGGAGTATTCGCTGCGGAAAGATTCCCAATTGGGCATGGAAAATAATTTATCTACCAGGCGTTTGGTCAAAATGGTGGCCAAATCTACGGTTCTGGAAAAATCGATTGGAATATCTGCGTCGGCGGCAGCACAGGCTTGGGCTATCTCCTTTCTTATCCGATTCGAGCGGGATTGTATATTTTTATGGAAAATATCCGGTGAGTGTTTGCGAATAAAAGTATTTCTCGCTTCAAAAATTTGCAAAAATTCATGGGTGAAGGAACCGAGTGTAATTTTTTTGTCGAAAAATTTTGAGTTCCATGGCATCGTTGGCAGTTTCAAAACGGCATCGTAGAACCCCACACAGGGATTTTGCAATAGGCGTTCAAGGCCACCACATGAATATTTTAATCGTGGATCCATGGCGAAACAGTAGTCGTGTATGCTTTGGGACAGGTCATGTCTTGCGGCATAGGAAATTGCGCACTTTTCTATGCTCCCAATGTCTTCGTCGCTAAGACCATCGCGTTGGAGGCGAACCATGGCATCATTGGCGGATTTGAGCAGCAGATTCTCCTGTTCGTTTGAATAAAATTCTTTCTGCGACGAACGGAATATTTCGGTAAAAATTTTTGCCGGCTCCTGTTCAACTAGATCGCAGGAATAATTTTTTAGGGCATAGGACAATGTTAATTCGCACCTTTTGCACAAAATTTCAAACATGGCTCGCCGCAAATACTTTCTTTCCTGTGAGGTTAGCAAATAATTATTGGAATAACCAACGATGGGGTCTCCGGAAGTTGAACGTGTTATCGCATGGCCATTAATCCTATCAATCGTGTCGTCGGGCAACCAATAATTTTCTCCGGAAATGTCGAAATCCGCAGCGGTCATCCCTACGACAAACATATGCGTAAAGTCCTGTTTATGGGCGGAATTTATGTTGATCAAAACAACATTTGCCTGGGAATTTAATGTGAAATCTTGGCCTTTCGATGTGGTGAATTCCACAAAATACTTGACCAAATTCTTTTTTAAAAAAATTTTTTCACCGATGACTCCATTTGATTGGTTTGCCAAAGTTTCCACCATTTCCGGAGGTAAGATATCGCCAAATGCATCCGTGAATTTTTGGTAAAAATTTTTGAAAAAAATTTTTGATCCGTGCATATCGTACCGCTCGACGACATCGAAAGAATGAATGTTTCGTATGTTGGCGAATTCCAATAAAATGTCGAAATTATCCGACAAACATTCTCCCTGGAGGGATGACAAATGGCTGATAATTTGATCAAACTGTTTCCGTTCGATCAGGTTATTCGCCAATAATTCTGCACAAAATCTGCAAAAACTCGGCACATCTCTTCTCATTTGCCAATCACCCCACAGAGCCAAAATTGTTTCATGCATTGCCGGCTTTCTATGCTGCCCAATGGCATCGCAATATGATAGGCCGAATTCTTCCAGTTTCCCCACTAGCATTGGCAGTTGCACGGCTCGATTGTCTTTGAAACACACGCCTACTCTCACCGAAGTATCCCGCGATAGAAGTTTCAAAATTTGCTTAAATGTCGCTTCAACTTCATCGTATATTGTATCGTGGACTTGAAATTTTACGTTTTTTCCGAAATTGTGGTCGCCATCGCCCAGGAAAAATTCACTTTCGCCAAAAATTTTTTCCATGGTATTGATCCACAGGTGGGTAAACTCCGAATCTCCAAAGTCGTAGGAGATTGCATCGGCCTGTGCATAATACTTTGCCGCAACTTCCATTAGAACTTTGACATTGTCAAATGGTAAAAACCCATGAAAGATTACCTGTCCATCGGTGTGCTTTTCCTGAAAACTTCCAGATTCTAATAATAGTTTGTCGAGGTCTTGCTCCAAAATAAAATCATTGGCAGCAATTTCCTTTTTCATTGACTCAAAAAATAAACACATGTCCCTGTCCAATATGTTTTCATACTTTACGCCCGACGACATAGTTTCGTGAAATGCCTGCAAGGATGCCTTTTTGTCCGCAATAATTGTGCGTTGCATGCAATTGTTTGCATCTATCCTGTTTGCTACTTCATCGAAACAGAAGCTGACCATACCATTTGTGCAGATTTTTTTGGATATGCCAAATTCTGCCATTAGGTGCTCCCTGAATTCATATGCTGTGTAAAACTTTGCAGCATCGCAGCGGACATTGCTTTCCCCAAAAAGTTTTTTCAGATACCATATGTCATCGTAGGTGGGCGTGACAAATATGGTCTTCGAGCCATGGAAGATCGGCGTCGTTTCATCCATAAAATTAGAAAAATTTTCGATAACATACGTTGCCATATAAACCTATTTTTCCTGCGCCGTCCGCACCGTTGGAATTCCAACTTTACGGGAATGGGATCGCCTATACTGGTATTTGTTTAGATTTTGCATGGTTACCCGTTGGCCATGTTTTCCCATGGAATGCATGTTTGTGTAAAATTTTGAATCCCTGTGTGCAAATTTTTTCGATAGAGACCTAAATCCTTTGCTATTATTTCCTCGGTAAGGACATATTTGAGGGTTGTTGTTGGGGCAGCTAGCTTTGGCTCGCCTATGGACTGGGAATGCGGCGACATCTGCCATGCAAGCCACCCACATCAAGCAAATAATTAAATAAATACTACATTTCATCCAAAGGTATGCTTATATTTGACCTATTTGTTTTAGTAAATGCATAAATTCGGAATTTTTAGCAACGTCGAAGGGCTTGCCACCTTTTATCCTTTGGAAATCTATGCACCCCATTTGACAATCATGCTTCTCATCGAGCCCAATGACCCCAGACTCTCCAGCGAGTGCACATTTTACGGCCATTTCGGCACTATCATTTATTAGGGCAATGTCGAAAAGATTTGAAGGGGCCGAGCGGGCAAAATATCCACTTTTTTGAACCAGGGTCTTTTCGGATTCGATCTTTCTGGCAAATTGCGATTTAAACCATTCACCGGGATTGACCGAATCAAGTTTGACGTGTCCAAAAGCATCTTTCGCGACCGTTTCACCCAGCGATTCCATTTCGGAAACAATTGCATCGACGCAGGCACCTTCGCTTACGAAAATGTTCACACAGCCCACTGCTTTCATTACCTGCCCCAGTCGTTCGGCCTCTTTTTTCAAGTCGATGGTCATCTCGGGGATATATATTCCATGGATAGAATAGCGCTCCTTTGTCATTCCCAACCCGGAAATAAACTCCCGCTCGTGCAACCGTTTTGTGTAGCATAGTGCCGATGCAGCCGTCAGCCACCCACACTTGCGACCCATGACCTCATGGATGATAAACATCTTTGGGTTTGCCGTTGTTTCTGCAACGATGTGTTCAAAAAACAACGCGCTTTGTTCCGCTGCCGTGTTTGCTCCGAGACTATGGGCAATAGGAATGATGTCATTGTCTATGGTTTTCGGCAGTCCGATAACTTGTAAATTATACCCATTTTCTTTCAAATGGCTTGCCAAGTTAGCGGCAACACCGTTTGTGTCATCACCTCCTATGGTATGTAGGACATCAATTTTATCTTTCGCCAGTTGTTCTGCTGCTACATTGAGGGGAATCTCTCCATCTTTTACAAACCCACGTTTTATGCAATCTCCAACATTCGTTAGCTTTACGCGACTATTTCCTATGGGGCTCCCGCCAAATTGATACAAAACCTCAACCGATTCTACAACTCCATGGGTAACGCCAACCGAATCTCCCAATAATAGCCCCTTATAGCCGTCTCGATAGCAAATTATCTCAATATCCGGAGATGTTTTAGCATACTCTTTTATCAACGCCGCAACGGCAGAAGACAAGCATGGAGCGATCCCTCCCGCAGTCAATATGGCAACCTTCTTCATACACTATACATAGTACCGTTCATCTACTTTTGTGCAATTAAAATTTTCAAAAAAATGAAACAGGAGCAAAAGTGCCCCATTGATTCAGACAATAAGAGAAAATTTCTCTGCCCGTGGCATCATGTTATCAATTTTGCTAAAGTTTTTATTTTGTCGTTTCCACTAAAGCTAAAGATAGAGCCACATTTTACTTTCACATGGGGCATAATATGAATGGCAATTTACTTTTGACATTGAAAAATCAAACAATCAAATTAATTTCATTGTATCATGGTTAAATTCTTGGTCAAAGGGGTTGCGATGTTTGCTTTGAAACTGATCACCGCAGCTGCCGTTCTTTTATTCCTAATTCTTTTGGCCGGAAATTTCTGGATTCCAACGGCAATAGAATTTGCTCTGACAAAAACATCTGGGTTTAAAACATCCATTGGAAAATCTAGCGGTTCAATTTTCCGAGGGCGCCTTGATTTGAAAGATTTTATCATAAAAAATCCGGATTCATTCCATTCAAAAGATTTTGTCTCCATTAATAACATTGTCACCGACGTCGATATGACGACTCTGTTTAAAGATACGATTGTCATCGAAAATATTATCCTGGATGTCACTGATCTGACAGTGGTAACGAACGCCAATGGAGAAAATAATTACACTCTTTTTAGCAAAAATTTTACACCAGAACCTCAAACGTCAGAAAAAGAAGCATCCAAAACGATAGATACTAAAAAACATAGCCCGAAAAGATCAGTTTTGATAAAAAATTTAACACTATCTATTTCGACAATTCACACCATCGATGAGCGTAAAAATTCATCGAGGGAATATGAAATAAACTATCGCAGAGAATTTCATGACGTTACGGACTTTACAAAACTTGGGATGCAATTGATTGGTGACCTCGGAAAATTTGGCAACATCATAATAGATTCAGTGATTTCATCCATTCCAATAATCCCTAATGTCGCAACCGATGGAATCATCAAAGTAAAAGATATTTCCTTGGATGCTGTCAGTAAAACAAAAGATCTCGCAGTAAAAGTTGGTGATGATATTGGCAATAAGATGAAACAGCTGTTTAAAAAAGATAAATAGATCAAATGGCAAAAGCATATGGTGAAGCCACCATCACATTTGGAAACACACAAATATGTGATAATATTACCTCGATTTAGGCATAATCATCGGAAGCTGTGTTTTTCGTATTGACATTACAGCCGTATTACCTTTATAAGGGTCCACATATTGCCCGGTAGCTCAGCGGTAGAGCAGGTGACTGTTAATCACTTGGTCGTAGGTTCGAATCCTGCCCGGGCAGCCAAAGATTTATAGGAATTGCTGGAGATAGGCTTGGGAACTAAAAAAATTAATATATAGGCCCTTAAAAGAGTCAAACATGTCAAAAACAGATGAAAACGTCCAATAGAAAATATATTCGAGAGATAATAATTTTAAGCGGTGGTGCCTCATCATCGGAAAGAGAAATCTCACTGCTGTCTAGCGAAATGGTGTATCAAGTGAGCAGAAGAATTTTTCCCACAACAAAAATTATTTTGACAAGAGATGAGTTGCCCCAAGAAGCAATCCAACAGGATGTCGTACTTTTTCCCGTTGCCCATGGGGAATTTATGGAAGATGGCAGGCTACAAGCAGCGATGGAAGCAAAAGACTTGACCTTCATCGGAAGTGATTCGAAGGCTAGTGCGCTGTGCATGAACAAATTCCTTACAAAACAAATTGTTGCCAGCGAAGGAATTCCCGTGATCGATGGCGTAAAATTTATACCGACAAGCGCTCCTTTGGACAGTTCTATCGTTGGTGAATTGGGGCAGAACTTGTTTGTAAAACCAAATGCTAGGGGTAGCAGCATAGATACACACGTGATTTCATCTGAAATGGAATGGAGATTAACCGTTCAAAGGTTGAACGAACATATGGAGTATATCGTCGAACGCAGGATAGATGGCATAGACTTAACAGTGGCCGTACTGGACGGTAAAGCACTTGAAATCGTGGAAATTTTGCCGAAACATGGCTTTTTGGACTATAGAAATAAATACACGCCAGGATATTCCAGCAAAATATGCCCAGCAAGAATACCCGAAGATACTAAAAATATGGTAAAGCAATATTGCGAAACAGCATTTAAATGTTGTGGATGTAGGGATTGGGCCAGGATAGACTTTTTATTCCAAAAAAGCACAGGGAAGGTCTTTTTTCTGGAAATCAATACCATTCCCGGGATGACGCAAAATAGTTTTTACCCAATGAGCGCAGATGCTGCTGGCATAGACCTACAATCACTCGTTGCCACATTGGTAAACTTGGCCGTGGATAGAAAAATGAAGAAAATCAATTCTGCGAATGATTGGATTGGTTGATTATTTCGGTGATTTTCAATGCCAATTCCAGGGTTCTTTTGCCAAAGTGAATGTCCGTTTTCGGTTCCATGTGGTTTCGTACGCATTGTATAAACGACGAAAGCTCAGTCCTTAGGGGTTCTTCTTTTTCCACTGGGATTTCATTCTTAATCAAACCTTCGGGTGTAACTTTCATTAGGTGGCCGCTTTGGGATGTAAAATCCATCGACAGATATGTTTGCGGTTGAAAAATTCGTACTTCACGCAACTTTTTTTCGCTTACCCTGCTGACATTTAAATCCGCCACGCATCCATTGGCAAAGCGTAATCTGGCATTGGCAATATCTTCAGTCTTTGACAAAACACGAATACCTATGGCATCGATGAACACAATTTCCGATTTTATCAATTGCAAAATTATGCCAATGTCATGTATCATCAGATCCAGGACGACGCCAACTTCCGTTCCCCTTGCATTAAACGGTGCCAACCTTTGTGACGTTACAAACCGAGGGGCCATCACCGATTTTTCCAAAAATTTCATCACGGGGTTATAGTGTTCGATCAGACCCATTTGTAAAATCCTGTCGCGGCCACTTGCAGCTTTTAAAATCCGTTCCGCGTCCTCCGTAGACGATGTTAATGGTTTTTCGATCAGGAGATGGCAGCCCTTTTCAATCAGTGGAATTGCCGTTTCGGCGTGTTTGTCCGTTGGAGTCACGACGCTCACACAGTCACACGCACTACCCAAATCTTCGATGGAATCAAAAACCTCACAGTGATATTTCGAGGCGATTTCCTCTGCCCGCTCTTGATTAATATCACATATACCCACCAGTGAACATCCTTCCAAAGAGGAATATATCCTTGCATGGTGTTGCCCAAGATATCCTACCCCTACGACGCCACACTTGAGCTCATTTTCCATACATAGGGTCTATTTCTTCTTCACCATTGTTCAATAAAAAACACAACCGCTCTTTGCATAAGCTTCAAATCCCGTAGGCAAAGGAAAGGAATTTTTCTACCTCCCGGCCTCCCGCAATGGACGTGTCAGTTTCTTTTTGATGCCATCCAAAACACCATTCAAAAATCTACCGGATTCATCCGTCGACAGGATTTTCCCAATATCTATTGCTTCATTCATGGCAACTATTGGCGGTATGTCATCCCGAAATAGCATTTCGTATATGGCAATCCTCAAAATGGCCAGGTCGACGATGGCTATCCTGTCCAAAGACCAATGGGTGGCATGTTCCTTTATCAGATCGTCGATGACATCAATATTTTCAACCGCCCCAACGGCAAGCTCTTTCCCAAATTTATACTGATTACCTTCTCCGGAAAAATAAGAATCTATGAAAGCATCAACAATGTCACCGATTTGGATGAGCTCCTCATTTTTGTTTATGGACCAGGAGTACATAAATTGTATGGCGAAAATTCTATTTTTTCGCCTGGGAGACATATCTTCTGGAAACATGATCGTCATTGCTATGCTATATCCACCTACGGTCAAGAAAATTGTATGCCGAGGATTTATGTGTTGAATTTAAACCGTTGGGGAGCCACTACTATGACATATTCACCCTTTATTGGCATCTTTGCAATTTCACCGCAGATTTGACCAATTTCGCCCACATGGAATGTTTCATGTAATTTTGTCATTTCCCTGGCCACACAGATTACTCTGGTTTCTCCCATTACATCTTGCAAGTCTCCCAAAAACTTCATGATCCTATGGCAGGACTCGTAGAATATCAGAGTATAATCGAAATCAGCATACTTTTTAAACGTATTGATCCGGGCCGATGTTTTGCTTGGCAAAAATCCAAGGAATAAAAATCCGTCGCTCGGCAGTCCCGATGCTGCCAGGGCGGTGATAAGTGCACAGGGTCCCGGAATCGACTCAACCGGAATTTTACGTCTTCGGCATGCGTTTACGATCCTATATCCCGGATCACTAATCGCAGGAGTCCCCGCGTCACTTGTCAGGCAAACGATATTTCCTCCTTCCATGAATTCTATTATTTTTTGCACCTGTTTTTCTTCGTTATCATCACGGTAGCTGAGCATTTTTTTGTTTATCATCAAATGATTCAGCAATTTGGAACATATCCGCGTATCTTCACAGAGGACAATGTCACATTTGGATAACGCGTCGATGGCCCTAGCTGAAACATCACCCAGATTCCCTATGGGCGTTGGGACTATTACCAATTTTGACATTTTAGTAAGGATAGAATGCGAATCAAAAAATTGAAGAGCAAAAAAATAAAAAAATCCTAGGGAAGGTTCATGATAGAATCAACCCCAAGAACGGTGAAACCATTTGTTGAGAAACGACCTGTGCAAAGAAAAAAAAGATAAAGGAAAGGATTCGAGAAGGACGGAATGCTGTTTGTACAAATCTAAGTTTCGACAAATTTGCATCCCAATACCTACCAGAGAAGGATGAAATTTATGAGAATAACAGGCCAGTACTTTTAGTCGAATCATCGTCGACATAGGGCAAGCTGGCTATGGTACACAATGAAAATATCCACCGAAAAAATGCCAATTGATGTTGTTTCTTGTTGCGTTTTAGGTGTTGGGCTTTCTCTTCGCCTATTATGAAAGCCACGCGTTTATCGAATTCTTTTTCAAACGTTTCTATGGATTCCTTTGGCAGCTCACGGAAGGATTTTTTAAAAAGAGTCAATTTAATATCTGTCATCTTGTCATTTTTTGCCGAGCGACTTGTGAAATTCTTGTCGAATTTTTTTGAGACCCCTTCTGATGATTTTATCGACGACAAAGAAGTATTAAATGCAATATTGGAGTTGCTATCTTTCGTGGATATCCCTTGAAAGATTGGGTTCAAACAATTTGCTATAAGATTGTTTGCGGCGGCACTAAACTGCGCATCTTCGTACAAGCGTCGCAATGTTTCCGAGGATATCTTTCCAATGGATTGCACAATATCGTCGTCGTATACCATGGAAAAGATTTTAATTGCCACAACAAAAATGACAATACATTTTTCACTGAAAATGCAAAATTGTGAAATTTTGAGAGAATTGTGAAAAGTTTTGACAGGGCAATGCCTATTTTTGCAATAAAAAGTTGTCTTTTGGGCAAAAGATGACAATGATTATTCCTCCTTTAATATGAGTAAAAGCAAATTATTGGGAACATGTTCCGTATGATATTTGTATTGATTTTGGCTGCAATTGGGGCGATTTTTGTTGCATTTAATAATGGGGCAAATGATGTCGCAAATGCATTCGCTTCGGCTGTTGGGTCCAAAGCTCTAAAGATCAAACATGCACTTCTAATTGCCGCTGTCTTAAATTTTTTTGGAGCAATCCTATTGGGATCTAATGTTTCAAAAACACTAGTTGACGGGGTTGTAAATATTAGTCATTTCAATGATGTAAATGCCTACGTTGCAGGGATGTTGGCGTGCATGATCGCTGCTGGTAGCTTTATTTTTGTTTCCACGCGTACCGGACTACCGGTGAGCTCGACCCATGCCATCGTCGGAGGAATGATAGGAATCGCCACCACACTGGGAGGGCTTGGGGCAGTTAAGTGGAAATTGTTCAGCCTATTGACCATATCGTGGATATGTACACCATTTTTGGCGGCGGCATGTTCTCTGATCACAATAAAATTAATAAAATTGACAATCTATCGCGGAGAAAGTTCCAAGGTTATGCAGCGGGCATGCAATTGGATTCCCCTTTTTGCAAGTGTGGTTACCATCGCGATAATCATTGCCATCATGCGGGGAAGTGGGGCCTGTAAAAATTCCCTATGTCCACACAAGGCATTTTGGATTTTATTATTGGTTTTTCCCGTATCATATGTGATATTTAGAACCATCACGAAGCGATTAATCCTAAAATTCAAAGATAGGGAATTTGGCGTTGAACATGTTTTCAGGCGTTTCCAGGCGGGAACTTCATGTCTGATAGGGTTTGCCGTTGGATCCAATGATGTCGCAAATAGTATCACTCCGGTCGTTGCCATATACTTTGTTGCGAAACTTGGCATGCTCCCGGATTCATTCGCCAACTACTCCATTCCCATTTGGATGCTTGCGGTCGGTGGGCTGGGGATGTCGATGGGTGTTTTATCCCTCGGCCATAAGGTTATCGATACCATGGGGCACAGCATAACATTATTATCAAATTCCAAGGGCTTTAGCGTAGATTTTTCGACGGCCACGACGATTATCCTAGCGTCCGTTTTCGGAATGCCGGTCAGTTCTACCCATGCTGCAACCGGAGCGGTCATCGGAGTTGGACTGGAAAAAGGCCTCAAGGGACTAAACTTGCGGCTGCTCTTTACAATATTTGTCACATGGCTTTTGACCGTACCAATATCCGCCCTCTTCACAATTTTGGTGTACTTTATCCTTAGGACATTTATGTTGCCGCTGGTCTAAATCATGGAATGTCTTTGCGCAGAGGTTCTAACGTTTGGAATGTTCGATGGGCCGTTGCTGTATGCAATTCCTCGGGAGTTGGAAAATGTGCTGGCCAATGGCATGCTCGTCAAAATACCATTTGGGCGAACGAAAACACTGGGCATTATTTCCAATATTCGCCAAGCTGACCCAAGCAAATCATCGTTTCGGGTAAAAGAAATTCTAAGCATTGAATATGACTTTCCCTTGCTCGGCCCGGACCTGATAAAATTAATATTCTGGATGCACAAATATTACTCCGCGTCGTACAAATCATTGCTCGAAACAGTGGTCCCGCTGGCAATAAGAAAAAGCATCGGCCCAAAAGTGGTGACAAAACTTTCCCTTATAAAAATCCTATCCGGCGAAGATCTTGAGACCCTAAAGCGCCGTTCCCCAAAGCAGCATGCATTGTATGAATTTTTGCTAAAATCCAGCGGAGCATTGGAAAAATCAGCGCTGAAAAATTTTTCAACTTCCGCAATCAATTCCCTGGTCGACAAAGGGATCGTTGGGGAGACCTTTGAACGTGCCAACCGCAGTGTCTATGGCAATCCAATATTCGCAGGAGGCCAAAACAATGGAAAAAAGATTATTTTGACTGCCGAACAGCAAGATGTCGCAACCGATATTGCCGAAAGTTTAGCCGAAGGGGCATTTTGTACGCATCTAATCCATGGCATTACGGGTTCCGGGAAAACGGAAGTCTATCTGCATGCCATGAAAAATGTTTTGGAATCGGGCGGTGATATCATCTATTTGGTCCCGGAGCTTACCCTGACGCCACAAACGGTCCATCGCATCCGATGCGGTGTAAATTTGCCCGCTGACAGGGTTGTGGTTTGGCACAGTGGACTATCCGAGGGAGAACGCCGCGATGCCTGGTTGGCAATGGCCAGTGGGGAAGCAAAAATTGTCATTGGGGCACGATCGGCAATATTTGCTCCCCTAAAAAACACAAAAATAATCGTCGTCGATGAAGAACACGAAACAACTTACAAGCAAGCGGAGACGCCCCGTTACCATGCCCGCGACGTTGCAGTCTATCGCGCAAAATTGTGTGGTGCCGTCTGCATTTTGGGGTCCGCGACACCATCCATTGAATCTCTGTTTAACGCATCATCGCAAAGGTACAAACTGAACGTGCTAAAAAATAGGATTGATGGGAGCAGGTTACCAAAAATCGAAGTGGTCGACATGCGCCATGAACATTCTTCGGGTATTTCAAATATCATCTCATCGCGCCTATGCGAACTGATTGAAAATTGCCTGGAAAACCACGAACAGACCATTCTATTTCTCAACAAACGGGGATATTCGTCGGTGGTATTTTGTAAAAATTGTGATTACGTCGCCACTTGTCCCCACTGCAGCACTTCCATGACATACCATAGGCAGCAAAATATATTGCGGTGCCACATTTGTGACTACATCGAAAATTTGCCAACCAAATGTCCAAAATGTGGAGGATATGACATTTTGCAGAGTGGCGTGGGAACCCAAAAACTTATGGGGGTTATCAACGCACTATTTCCACTCGCTAAAGTTGAGCGCCTCGATTCCGACACAACGGCGACGAAGGACAGCTTCCATAAAATTTTAAACAATTTTAGGGATGGAAAAATCGACATTTTGGTTGGTACGCAAATGATATCCAAGGGGCTAGATTTTCCCAATGTGTCACTCGTGGGTATTATCAACGTAGACAATGCCATGAATTTTCCCGATTTCCGATCGAATGAGAGAGTTTTTCAATCGATTATCCAGGTATCGGGACGTGCAGGTCGCGGCAGCAAACCTGGAATTGTCGTGATCCAGACCAATTTCCCGTCTTCGAACTTGATTAAATTGGCCGTCCAAAATGACGTTGAATCCTTTTTAAGGAACGAACTAATCTCCCGCAGCGAATTTTCCTATCCACCATTTTCGCATATCATACGGCTAATTGTTTCTGGAAAAAACGAAGTAAAGACGGAATTTTCAGCAAAAAAACTTTGCGATGATTTGCGGAAACAAACCCATAGCCCATTCGAACTTCGGGGACCAGCCCCTGCCGTAATATACAAGGTTAAGGACCGTTTTCGCTATTCCCTCATGTGTTTTACAAAAAATACGACCATTGCCCTGGAAAAGATCCACAAAAGCATGGAAGTTTTCCAAAAGACAAAGGACGTTACTTTGACCATCGACGTAGACCCCGTCGACATGATGTGAGTTTTTTTGTTCCATAATTCACGCGAGACTCAAAAATTTGCCATAAAATTTTACGTATTTTTTACAAAACTACTTGCTTTTAGGAAAGTCTTCCCTACAATTTACAAGTTGTAATCAAAAAAAGGATAAATATGATAGGAGAACCAACATCAATACCAACAATACCAACAATACCAACAATACCAACAACATCAACAAGCATTGGCGACGCAATTATTAACAGAACAGGCAGCGGATTTAAGGGCATTACCTCAGGGATTACAAGCCTATGGAGTAACCTCGCCTCAAAACTTGATTGTGTGGGTAAATTTCTTGCTGAGAGGGATACTGGTGCAACAACAGGGTCTTCCACGACGGGGGTTGGTAGTGCAGCAAAACTTGCCACGGGTTCGAAAATGGAGCAGGTATTTATAGTGTACTAGATAGAGATAGTCCCATAATTAAGATTGAGAGCGAGAGAAAGTCTGTCATAAAAATTGGCAACATGGCGCCAGAGATAGGAAAGTTTATTTTTAAGCCAAGCCCA
>JAISRG010000023.1 GCA_031273725.1 Puniceicoccales bacterium | reverse complement strand
TTAGCATAAGTCCACAGTTGATAAAAAATGTTTCCCCCCTGGAGTTGAAGTATACGGATGTTGAGAAATTATCCATGCTTGTTACGGGAACGGGGAAAATTTTGCCGCGAAAGTTTACTGGGCTAACGTCGCACCAGCAACGCCATGTCACGCGGATGATCAAACGTGCCCGCAATATGCTTTTGATGAAATAAAGCATCCCAATGAATGCCGATGTTTTTGCCGCTTCCCAGGAATTGAAGGGAGGAGGCGTTGTTGTGTTACCCACGGAAACCGTCTATGGTCTCGCTGCAAATGCGCTCGATGCCGAAGCTGTCAAAAAAATCTTTGCGATCAAGGGGCGTCCGTTGAACGACCCATTAATCTTGCACGTGCTAGATATCTCCTGGCTGGAACGCTATACCCATGTTGAAAAATTCTTACCTCGCATTGAAAAAATTACCGAAACTTTTTGGCCAGGTCCAATTACGATAATTCTTCCCAAAAAAGAAATCATCCCAGACATTGTAACCGCTGGATTCAGTACAGTTGCGGTGCGTTGTCCGGACCATCCGACCTTTCGGGCAGTTTTGAAAGCTTCCAATTTGCCACTGGCTGCCCCGAGCGCTAATCCGTTTGGATATGTTAGTCCGACTCGCATTGGGCAGGTAAAGGCAACCCTTGGAGACAAGGTAAAAATAATGCTCGACGGTGGAGAGTGTTCCGTTGGTCTGGAATCGACTATTTTGGACATAACTTGCCCGACTCCTAGGATTTTGAGGCCGGGAGCGATAACAGCCGATGCCATTTCCAAAGTTTTGGAAGAAGATGTTGTCGACTATGATGTCCAAATTGTTTCCCAAAACCCGAATGCCCCTGGTCAACTGAAGCAACATTATTGTACCAATACCCGATTGGTTCTTTTTGAACATGGCCATCGGGAATTTTCGCAATATTTTGCAAAAAAAAAGGCCATTGTGTTTATGCAAAGGCCGAACAATCCCGATGAAATTGCTAAAAAATTACAGTTACCTGCGGAGGATATCTTTTGGCTTAGCTACGATGGCAATCTAGACGTGGTGGCCAGGAACCTGTTTTCTACGCTTCAATACCTCGACTCGGCTCAATATGATACAATTTTGTGTGAACGGCCTCCGCGGGAAGGAATAGGAATAGCGATCGACGATAGACTATTGCGTGCAGCTGCGAAATTCAATGGGTGAAATAAAATATACTTTTTCCAAGTTGGAAAATAAACTTACCAGACGGGAAATATTATTGTTACATTCTTCTTTTAATTTTCCACAAAAACAACAGTCTGTTGCGGATGGTTTTAAAAGATTTTATCGTTAAAATGGCTACGCTATTTGGTCTTGGGAATTTTCGCGTTATGCCGGGGACGCTTGGATCATTTTTCGGGCTACTATTTTACATTATCATCACACAGAATTTGCCGACTTCTCTTATGGTTTTTACGATCGTCGTCTCTATTTTGTTTGCCATGGTCATTTGCGACATAGCAGAAAAGGAAATTGGGGAAAAAGATCCGGGCAGTGTCGTCCTCGATGAATTTGTTGCGATGCCAATCTGTTTCCTGGGCGTAAAACATTTTGTACCGGCGGGAATTGCCATTTGGAAAATCTGGTTGATAGGCTTTGTAATTTTTCGAATCTTTGATATTTTAAAACCACTTGGCATCAAAAAATCTCAGAATCTTTCGGGGGGAATAGGTATTGTCATCGATGATGTCATCGCGGCAATCTATACAAATTTTACCATAATCTTGATTTGCTTGACTGTTCTGTAATTGGTAATAGTTGTTTCAAACAATGGGGTCATTTCTTATCCATTTGGTGCCGATTTTATTGGTAGTAGTGTTTTTGGGAGGATCGATCCTGATCCACGAACTAGGACATTACGTCACAGCAAAAAAAAGAGGTCTATTTATGCCGAAGTTTTCCATTGGTTTTGGGCCAAAGATCTTCGGGTTTAGGGTGAATGAAACGGAATTTGTGGTGGCACTATTTCCCCTGGGAGGATATGTTGCGATCCCGCAGCTAGCTGATTTGCATGATATCGAAGGGAAATTTGATCTGCCGAAAGATATGAAGCCGATCACCTGCTTCGACAAAGTTGTGGTCGCATTTGCAGGGCCATTGGCCAACATGCTATTGGCATTTGTCCTGGCAATAATTGTCTATTTCGTTGGACTTCCGGTCTTGGAAGAGGGACTTACAACCCATGTTGGATACGTCGCCCCAACATTAACCATGCCCAATGGATCTCAGGTTAAATCACCGGCGTTCAAGGCAGGGATTCTTCCAAATGATAAAATTTTGTCCATAGATGGACATAGTGTCAAAAAATTCGACGAGATTGTGCAATTTATTGCCCTTGGGAATAAAAAGAACAGTCGTAACAAGCCACTATCAGTCATTGAACTCGAACGCGATGGTAAAAGGTTGCCATTAACCGTAAACCCAGTGCTTATCTCTGTTTCCAACCGACCGAGTGATGCATTTAGAATCATTGGAATCTATCCCAAACAAACATTGGAAGTTGATAAGTTTATGCATTCGACAGAATCTCAAGGGCCGGTGCTTGAAAAAGGAGATCGCATAGTATCGGCAAATGGTGTCCCCCTATTTCATGTGCAAGCATTGCGAGAAATGACTTCAAAAAATAAGACCATTGCCATGGAAATTGAACGCGATGGGACACGGCAAACGGTTAATATCCCAGTTATAAGACTAGCCACTGGGAAACCATTCTGCGGGTTGACTTTTTCGAAAAAACGTTGGAAGCTCGATTTTATACCGGCAGATGAAGATGTTGAAACGCTAAGTAAAGGACTCAGACAAGATTTCGAGCGCATACAAATTTTCTGCAGCAACGAAAAATTTTTAAAGAAAAATGGAATTTCCAATGGCGATCAATTTATTGCTCTGGGGGAACACAAAGTATCTTCTTTGGAAGAAATTGGAATCAATTGTAGAAAAAACAAGCAAATGCCGCTAAAAATTTTGACAAAATCTGGCCATAAAATGCTGCTCATAGAGAATATTTCCGATGTTCGCTTGTACGATACAAAATTTGACAATCTTTGCGGCGTAACATTTAAACCACGATTTGTCATTAGCAAACCTACGCCCGCCCAGCAAATTATCGACTCGGCAGACATCACCCTTAAAACCTTATGTAGTTTATTTAGCAAAAACTCTAATGTTTCAGCGAAACATCTGATGGGGCCGGCGGGCCTAATAAACACTCTACATACGCTTGCCAAAAGCAGTTTTCTCAATTTATTGTGGTTTGTTATCCTAATTAACGTGAATTTGGCGATTTTGAATTTGCTGCCTTTTCCGGTGCTAGATGGTGGTATAATTACCATTGCCCTCCTAGAAAAATTTACGGCATGGAAATCTTTGAATAAAATTTTGTCAAAAGTTCAGACCGTCTTTTTTGCTCTGCTGCTCATGCTAATAATATATGTAACGTTTTTTGATTTCAAACGCATATTGGCCGACTCCCGAGCAATATTTGAAGGACAAAGAGAATCCCGACTAATCATACACTATGATAACTAAACGTAGGCAAACGAGGGAGGTGGTCATCGGTAATATTGGGGTTGGTGGTCCCAATGACATTCGTATCCAGTCAATGACAAATGTTCCCACGAAAAATGTCGAAGGTAATGTGCGTCAAATCTGTGAGTTGTTCGAATGTGGATGCGAGATTATCCGGCTAGCGGTAACGAACATGGAGGATGTAAAATTTTTTGCCGAAATCAGAGGATGTCTGCGCGCAAAGGGAATTTTCATGCCCATGGTGGCCGATGTTCATTTTTCACCGGCGATCGCGCTGGATTGCTTGGAAGTAGCTGATAAGGTCCGGATAAATGCGGGAAATTTTTCCGACAAGCTATTGGGCACACAATCCTTTTCGGACGATGAATTCCTTGCTGGCAGAAGCAAATTGCAAAGATCACTGGGCCAATTTTTTCAAAGGGCAAAAGTTTTAAAAAAGTCCGTGAGGGTCGGAATTAACCATGGATCCCTGGCTCCCAGGATTATTTACAAATTTGGGCACACTGACATTGCCATGTGGGAAAGTGCCAAGGAGTGTATCGAAGTGGCCCAGGAGGTCCAGTTTGAAGACATTGTCCTATCATTTAAAGCAAGTGATGCGGAAAGAACGATATCCGCCAATCGCCTGGCGTGTTCCAAGCTCGATGAAATTGGGAAACATTATCCGATCCACCTCGGAGTGACGGAATCTGGCAATGGGGACTATGCTCGGATAAAATCAGCAATTGGCATAGGATGTCTTCTGGTCGATGGTATTGGAGATACCATACGGGTTTCGCTGACGGAAGACCCAATAAAAGAAATGGAGGTGGCCAAAAATATTCTACGGGGATGTGGCGTAAGACGCTATGGCGTGGAGTTTATTGCATGCCCATCCTGTGGCCGAACATCCTACGATATTCAGGCCGTCCTCGGAGAATTGAAAGCCACATTGGGAAAATTGCCGAGCGCTAGAAATTTGAAGATCGCCGTGATGGGGTGTATGGTCAATGGCCTGGGGGAAGCGGGAGATGCCGATTTTGCAATCATTGGAAATCCAAATGGGACCCTATCCCTCTATCAAAAGAAAAATTGTATCATAAAAAATGTTCCAGTGGAAAAAATTTGTAAAAATTTAACAAAATTTATAAAATAAAACTTGACGGATGGTAATTGGCAAATACAATGCTCAACTACTATGAATATTTTAAATAAACGAAATAGAGGTTTCACATTGGTTGAAGTACTGGTTGTTCTTATCATTTTAACGGGTATAGCTGTAATGTTTACGAAAAGTACTGGTGGTGGGCGTAGGGCAGCCTTAGTCCAACAAACGAAGATAGATATGAACGGGCGAATTAAAACGGCCATTATTGCTAGAGCTGCCGCCGTGGGTAGAGTGCTAACAAAAGACGACTTGACGGTCGCAGCTCTTGGGCTCGATGCAACAACCGGCCTAAATGATCCTTTCAAGCAACCGTATAAACTTACCCCAAATGGTGCAATTGTAACAATTGCACCTCAAGAAAAGGGCCAAGCGGAGGAGGCTGGTGTTCCGAATGTTAGCGTTGATGTGACGCCTTATATCTAATAATACAACAATAGGGTTGGAAAAATATTTACCAAGTTTTCCCAATAAAAGCACCGACAACATTTGGTGCTTTATTTATCAAAGAGTTTTACGGTGAAAAACAAACGCCAATCAGGATTTTCGACATTCGAACTGCTATTTGTCCTAGCGGTAATGGCAATGTTCGCAGCAAGTTTTGTTTTTAAACCATTTAAATTTAGGAAAGACGCCATTTACAAAACAAAAACTACCCTGTCTGAAGCTGTATTCCTGGCAAGATTACACTCGATGCGTTCCGATACTCCGATTGTTATCGGAGTATCGGAAAATTGTATTCGCACGTATTTAGATACAGATGGCAATAATGTAACTTTTAAACTCATTAATAGTAAAAATCTTGATTCGAGAATTTCAAATTGTGAACTTTTAACCGTTCCTAACTACTGTATTGATTCAGACAGTACCTCAGCTAGCAATCTCAAATTTCTGGCTGGCGAGCCGTTATACCCATCACTGGTGACCTTCAAAGAAAAATATTTCGACCCTTTCCAATTAAAATTTTCATTTGATGGCAAAACACATTATATTGTCGTCGATAAAAACGCACAGATACAAACATACTAACGTCAATTAAAACGAACAGGGACAAACACCCATTAAACCATGAAAATTATAAATCGAAAAGCTTTCTCCTTGATGGAAGTCCTCTGCGCTGTCGCAATTTTCGCAGGCGCAAGCCTGGCCATAACAAAATGTTTTATGGAAAATGCAACAATGCCAAAAGTTGATCAAACGGCCGTGGCTCTGATAGCTGACATAGATAATTGCATGACCCATCGGGTAGAACTAGAGTCTGAAAAAGAAGTTCATTGTCTATTTGCCCCAGGTGAACATTTTAAAGCAAAATGTGTGGTTAAAAAAATAAACGACCACCTTAATCTTTGGACACTCACGATACAAAAACACCCTCACCTTCCTAAGCCTGAAGAAACCTTAGCATATCTATATGAGTATGTCAACTAGCTGATTTTTTCTTGGTCGGCATTGTTTCCAATTGCTTCTGCGACAATTTCTTGTCCAATTTCTGTTTTCGTCTCGGGCTGTTTTTTCTGTTCAATTATTTCGGTAGAAACCAATGTACCATCTTCAAATTCTACGACATACCCCTCGCGAATCAACCAATGCAGGTTTTTGAAAAATGCCCGATCTACCGATTCTTTTGGATCCGATGCTGGTGCGGTTGAATTTTCCGTGTCAATGGAAAGTTCCTGGGATGTCGAAACAAGTGCCTGATCTACTGTTCCATCTAAACCATCGGTAGAAATTTCTACTCCCCCCTGCATATATTGTAAACACAGGGACGTGATGGATATCCGTGGATTGGCATCTATGATGGCAATGATTTTTTGAATGTCATCTGCGAAAATAACACTGGTGTCCCTAAACTTACGCCTAATCCCGGAGACATAGCTAATGCCCAACTTGCCAAGTTTGTAAATTGTAAAACCAGACCGACGCAAACGTCCGCGCAAATTATTCGAAAAATTTAACGGGAAAGATTTTTCCCTTTCAATTAGGACAAATATTGACTTGCTCAACAAACTTCTCGGCATTTTGCCAAATGTTTCCCCGGAAACACGCACCGAATCAAATTGCGTAATAAGCTGACTTTTGAGGTTCTCAATGAAATATTTCTTTGCCTCTTTTTCCGATTGCAATTCTACTTTTTCGATGGAACTATCGGGATTTTTTGGCGTGAAAATTCGTATTTTTGAAGATGCAATTTTCCAGTTTTCTATTTCTTCCTCGGATGTGATTTTTTCTATCCTAGCTTTGAATTTTTCAAATGGAACACGCGGCAAAAATCTATCGTGATGGTCCAGCAAAATTTCCTGATACCTGTGGTAATTCGGTGGACACAAAACCTTCCCCGTCATGCCACATTTATGCAAGCAGATAAACTTTCCAGCCGGAGGTTGAACATCACGCTCTTCGACATCAAAATATTTTTCTGCGTAATTTTCAAAGACATGGTCAATTGCCGCATTTTCGGTCTCAAAAATAAAATTATCATCGATGGTCAGATAAAGGTATTTATCTTCCTGGGTATCTTTTTTCTTTACCACCATCGCAAACCGTTCCGGCTTTTCCAAAAACAGCTTGGCCACGGAAAACAGCTCATAGGTCTTACACGTAGACTTTATGGCAGATACTATGGCATCAAAAACCGCGTCATTGGGATAAAGTTCGATGTCGACTATCGGGTCGAAAGGTCGAAAGGCTTGGGGCCTTAATGCTCCCCTACCCTGCCCACTCCAATTTGACCTGTTAGTTCCCCGAAACCGAGTTCCATTTTGAGAAAAATTCCTCCCTTCAGTTTTTGGTTGCCAGGGATTTTTTTTGAAACCTCCACCACCGGCAGCATGCTTCGGTCTGTTAAAGCTTTTTTTATCATTTTTCGTGTATGGACGGGAAAAATCATCCGTTTTTTGTCTTTCCCATTTCGGTTGAAACGAAAAATTTTCCAATTCACTCAAGTCAACAACATTATCTCCTTCATCTGACATATTATCCTGGTTTAATCTCCTAGCGGAATAAATCTCGTCTTGCTTTTTCGAGCTCGAGTCTTTCTTTTTCTAACTGAATTCGTTGACGCTCAACTTCAATTCTTTGCTTTTCAGCGTCAAATGAATTATCATAGGTATGCTCATAGGTATGGATGACCGTCGGAGTTGCGGATGGAGCATTCGAAGCTCTTGCTGCTTGTTCCTTTCGAGCTGCAGCTTCATTACCCAGTGCTCCACCGGCTAATCCACCTATCACACCTCCAAGAACGGCTCCATCTTTGCCTTTGATTGCATACCCTATCCCGGCTCCCGCACCAGTTCCAACGGCAGCACCACCCAACGTTCCACCAGTCTGCGTACATCCAGTAAGAACTAGGAACGTACAAAAAATTAAACCCACTAAAGAACCCCTAAACATTGATATTTTTATTTTCATAAGCAGTAAACATATGATTTTTTTTACCACCAAAGGCAAGTAAATTTATCCACGAAAATATGCCAATAATGACCATTCCCCTTCATCCACGGAACTTTCTATCACAGATTCCCATCTTTTTTTGGTAAATTTTGTAAATTCAGAAGCCACATCAAATTTTTCATCCTTCAAGATCCCACTCACACACAATAATCCGCCAGGTTTTACAGAATTTACCAACAAATCAGCATTTTCAATGAGAACATTGGACAAAATATTTGCCATCAATAAATCTGCCTGCCTTCCCAGCAAACTGACCTTAACATCGCCGGTAACAAAATCCATTTGATCAAGGAACAGTCCATTTGCCAACGCATTTTCTTGGCTAATTCTTATCGCATCCGCGTCTATGTCGATAAATGTCGCATGGGACAATCCCAGTTTCAAAGCTGAAATGCCCAATATTCCGGAACCACAACCAACGTCGATACAGCTTTTAATCATCAAGTCGTTGGTCTTTTTGTACAAGCTTTTAAACATTACCAGTGCCCGGGCACACAATTGCGATGTTTCATGACTCCCCGATCCAAATGCCATCCCAGGTTCCACGTATATCCCTACCCCGTCTTCTGGAATCTCAATTTTATCTTTCATAAAAGTTGGGACCCAATATAAATCTTCACACTTCCACAATTTAGCAGATTTTCTATATGTCTCCTCCCAATCGGAAGGATTTATCGTCACAATTTCGGCATTGCCAACATCGCTGAAAGCGGACTGTATTTTAGCAAACTCTTTACGACCAACCTGCTCATCGGAAACATAGCCACATAGAAGATATTCATCACCTAAACAATCTTTCTCTATGCTCCAACAAACCAATTCTTGGTCGCCTAAAAAGTCACCTATTGAATCCGCACTTCCCTGAGATGAAATCTTCGAAGAAAACTTTAGCATATTTTGGATCTATAAAAAAGCCTTCCAATCCAGGAAGGCAATGTTAATTCTCTTTCACCCCGAAGATCGACCAACGAAAATTATCTCCCGACGGGGATCGTCAGCATCGGTACGACGTCTGCCGAAGAAGCCTCTCCAGCCTGAAGGTTGAACAGCATTGAAATAAACATAAATGTGGATTTCGAATGTAAGTCATTGTCTTCGATGTAAAACCAATGGTCGCGATAGTATGACGCGACAAAAGCATTATTTGGTTTTTCTTTGGAGCAATGCACTTTCAATAGAGTACCACTTGCATTTTTCGACCAATCAAAAACAGATCCATCTTCCGCAATCGTCGTTTGAACCAGACCATTTTCTATATCCTCGGGAGGAACTTCGACGGCGTGGGACAGATAAAACAAGATTCCCATTAGCGATCTTGTGCGAACGACCATACCATTGCTGCTGGCTTTCAAAAAGTTACTTTCAAATGGAAATTCATTTTTATTCTGGTCAAGGCCAAGAATTTGTTTAAACTTGACAACATCCTCTCTGTTTGCTGCTGTTTGCTTTATGCGCATAATCAAACGCTGTTGATTATCGGGATCAAGTCCAATGGCGATGAGGTTGGCATCCTCCAGTTTCTTGAGCAAATCCGTCATTTCGTAGAATTTTTCATAATTTGGTTTATTCCACGGTGTTGGTCCCGAAGCACTTGGGGCATTCTCCACGTCGTTTATTTTTTCAATACACATATTGAATACTCTTTGCAACTTCCAGCCCGAGGATGACATGCCAAGGGTCACACCCAATGGAATCGGCGTCATCATGTACTTGATAAACTCTTTCCCTCTTACGGGGCGGTAGGAAATTGTTGGAATTTGGTAATTTTTCAGTAAAAAAGTTGGAATAACTTTTGTTTTACTAGAAACATCGTGAGGAAACCACTCGACGCTCTTAAGACCGCCATCGAAACCAGAACTACGTGATTCGGAAATACTGCTAACTTCCAAGAAAAGAGGATTTTCCCGATACTTTAGACGTACAATATTTGTCAACAACTGATTATCTATGGCCGACACTACAGCACTGTTATACTGAGGATGAGATTGTTCAATAATTTTAGGACCTATTGATTGGCACCCTGCATTTCCTATGGTCGCCACAACACACATTATCTTTAGAAACCTGTTCATTGAAATGCTACGATGTGTTTTTTTTAGTCCAAAGCAAGAAAATTTTACCATTCATAAAAAAATCATACGAGAATTGCAAAATTTGAGGGTAAAAAATCCCAGCGGGGATTCTTGATGAAATCAGCTCTAAAATTGGTAAAACTGTTTTAAAGTAAAAAAAGTAAATAAAAGAGCATGCTCAAAGTTTCCAAATCCTTGTTCACAGCAAGACTTGATTTGGTTTTTCTGAATTTCTTTTTTGCGATCCGCGTTTT
>JAISRG010000070.1 GCA_031273725.1 Puniceicoccales bacterium | reverse complement strand
AAAATCCTAGGACATTCGTTCGGAAAATGTTACAATTTTGGTGGCTAACCCAGAATGGCTGTTGATGGTTAATATTATACCATTTAAACGAATATCACCTGAGGCTATTTCGAGTTTTTGTGGCATCCCTAGCTTCATGCTATGTAGAACGGGTAAAATTTCACGCCCAATCACAGATTCGTGGGGCCCGCACATGCCGAGATCTGTGATATGTGCAGTTCCGTTTGGTAAAATTCGTTCATCCGATGTTTGAACGTGGGTGTGTGTTCCAACAATACCGGTTACTTTACCATCAAAATTCCATCCGAATGCAATTTTTTCCGATGTCGCTTCGGCATGAATTTCGGCGAGCAAAATGTTCACGCTGGACCCATTGTCCTGCAAAATTCTTTCCATGGCTTCGAATGGACATGAGGCATGGATCTTCATGAATTGGGGCCCCAAAACCACACAAACTCCAATTTTTATGCCATTTTTCACAAAAGTAATGAAATTTCTTCCTGGACATCCTTTTGGCAAATTGGCTGGACGGCAAACATACTCCAAGTCCGCGATATCCCGTTCAAATCCGTGCCGATCCCAGAATGTAACAGTTCGGCATGCTCACGGATGAGTCCGGCTCCCGACGTAGCATTTTCAGCATTTGCAATGACCACATCGATGTCATATACTTTTTTTATCCAGCCCAAGCTTTTTGCTATACATTCCCGGGAAGGACGGCCAACCAAATAGCCCAAATATAAAATTTTCAACAAATGTGACATGTGGAAGATTTAGGAAGGCCTATTTGTAGAGATTGTCAAGTATGCTAAAAAAAGAGTGGAAAAACTTTTATCCGTTTTCATAGTTGTGGCAGGTTGTTTAGAAAAGTTTTTTCGAAGATAAAAATTGGTTCTTTTTTGATAATTTTACTGGGAGTATTTCAACTTGAGGCAACGGCAAATTTGACTGAAGATCCTAATTCTGAAATCGCGGAACAGTCAATGTTAGAACTCCAAACACCTGTGTATGCCGACGATGTCGCAGCAATCGTTAACAATGAAATAATTACGATGACGAAATTAATGCAAGAAGTGTCCTACTTCATTCCCGAAATTCAAAAAATATCCCGATCTCAGGCAGATTTTCAAAAGAAAGTTCGCGAGTGTCAGGAATTTGTCCTAAATGCATTCATTGAAAGAATACTTGTCGTTGCGGATTTTAAATCCAAGGGTGGACAAATGTCGGATCACTATGAAAAGAAGGAATATGAGGCATACATACACAATAGATTTGATGATGATAGGATGGCATTTGCAAAGCATCTGCGGGCAAATGGACAGTCGGTTAGGGAATTCAAAAAGGATATCAGGGAAAATGCGATAGCTAACTTTGTGCTTTCGGAAGTACAAAGGTCAAAACCAGAGGTAAGTCCGGCGAGAATAAAAGAGTATTACGAGGAACATATTCAAGATTTCATATTAGATAGACAAATTTTCGTCAAAAAATTTTCCCTGTCAAAAGACAATTATACGGATGAGGAATTGCAGACGAAATTACCAAACCTGGAGCAGGCTATTAAATCCGGTGATAATGTATCTAACATTGGGTGGGTCTGCGTGGACGATATGATACCGGAATTTGCAAATGCGCTACGGGGACTTGGAGTAGGGGAATATACGCCACCCATATTTTTAAATGGTGCGATTTGCGTATTATTTGTAGCCGATGAAAAGCCCGCCAAAAAGTTTACGCTGGATGAGGTAAGCGATGATATTGAAGATATGCTGGCAGTAAAGTACCAAAAGGAAGCAAAGGAAAATTACATAAAAAAGCTCAAAGAAAAAGCTTATATAAAAATTTTCCTATGAGGTCCAATGGCATAGTACACTAGAAATGTATTGCCCCAATAGCCGCTTCTTGGACCTTTAAAATTCCAACCATCAAATTATCATCCCATTGGCTATTAACAAGATAGGCTAGCGAATTATTGGAGGGATGTGAATTTTGCCAACAAATGCCGTCCTCTCCATCTTCTGGGTCGTGATATTTTTCTCCTGCTCAGATCGTCACAATTTCGCTAGATGTTCCATTATTTGTATCGCGTTTAAAGCAGCTCCCTTTCGAATTTGATCTCCGACCACCCACATCGTGGCAGCATTTTTCAAGAAAATATCTTTTCGGAGGCGTCCGATTCCAATATTATTTTTACCAGCCTGTTTCAATGGAGTTGGAAAGGTATTGGAAAAATAATCAATGTGTCCATTCGTGGATAATATTTGTTCGGCTTCGCTTAAATTAAAAGATTTTTGGAACCTGGCAGTAATGGCCATGGAGTGGGCTCTTAAAATCTGCAACCTAACGTAGGTCGACGAGACTTTCAATTTTTGCAAAGATAAAATTTTTGTGCTCTCATTGAGCATTTTTAATTCTTCGGAAAAGTAGCCATTGGGAGAGAATTATCCAATTTTCGATATGGCGTTTTGCAGTATCTGTTCTCCAAAAATATCCTGCGATAGGGCAAAATTACCGGCAATATCCTGGTTAAGGGCTTCTATTCCAGAAAGACCAACCCCCGAAACAGCTTGATATGTGGAAACGCAAAAGCCAGAAAGTCCAAATCTTTTATGGAGCGGAAACAAGGCCATTAGCGCAATAATGGTAGAACAATTTGGGTTGGCTATGATATTTTTATGATTCCCAAGAGCATGGGAATTGATCTCTGGAACGACAAGTGGGACATCCCGATGTAATCGAAATGCGGCGCTATTGTCGATGCAACAAATGTTGTTCGCCACCGCCACCGGGATAAATTCTTTGCTGATTTCTTCACTGGAACAAAAAAATAAATAGTCTAAGTTTTTTAGTTTTGATTTTTCCAATTTTTCAACAACGAAGCTTTTGTCACCAAGATGTATTTGCCGGCCATCGGATTTTTCAGATGCGAACAGACGCAGATTGGCGACAGGAAGTTTCCGTTCCTCTAATAGCAAAATAAATTCCGATCCAACAATTCCTGTTGCGCCAACAATTCCTATTTCTATGCTCATGGGTGATGACTTTAATACCAAAAGATTAGAAAACATTTAGGAACAATGGAAGAATTAGCAAAAGTTTTTTCTCCCGCCAAGATTAATTTGTTTTTCGCTGTTACGGGCTTACGCCAGGATGGATACCATAACATCTTGTCAGCAAACTGCACCATAAATTTTGGAGATGAAATTACAATTTTTAGGGCACCCAATGATTGCGATGAAATTATCTGCGATGAGACTTTTCTGGATAAAAAAAATAATACCATCATCGCCGCCCTAAATATTTTCCGAAAAAGAACGGGATTGGAACAATATTTTACCGTCCAATTGAAAAAATTTATCCCCCTTGAGGCTGGTTTTGGTGGAGGAAGTAGCAATGCCGCGGTGCTATTATGTGTGGTAAATAAAATCTGTGGGAACATTTTGTCGCAAAGAGAATTGGTCGATTTGAGTAGAACCGTTGGCGCTGACTGTCCATGTTTCATTTATAGTATGCCAAACATGACAATGGGAATCGGAGACATTTGCAAACCCATGAACGGGGAAGTAATTTCCGCTTTAAAGAATTACAATATATCAATTTTTAAGCCCATATTCGGCGTAAATACAAGGGCGGCCTATGGGGTCCTACAAAGAAATTTTCAACATTTGTACATCACCGAAAAGGAAGCCAAACGACGTCTTTTTGCCCTGCAAGATGCTATCGTTTTGGGACAAGTATCATTGCCTTTACACAATACTTTTTCAGAAATATTTTTTGCAAAGCATGAAAACTTTCGCGAGCTACATTTTAAAATGAAAAGCATTGGAATAAACATGATGCTGACGGGGAGCGGAAGTGGTTGTTTTTGCCTGAGCCATAAATCTTTGGGGCACAGCGACAACGCCTTCGAAAGTATGATCCGCCAATATTGTGGAGAAATTGAATTTATCAAGCATACATCCTTTGCCACAAAAGTTTTTTAACCATATGCTTTTTAAGATATTAAAAATTAAATTGAGTTGAAAAGATTGGGAATTTAACCCCAACACAGAAAATTATGTTGTCTGCGAGGTCAAAAATAGTATTTCCGTGTGCAAATGAGCGTGAATTTGTATTTGTATAGGCTTAAATCGAGGATTGACGGCTTGCAAAAAAAATACGCGAACAATGAAATAAAAGCGTCTGTAAGATTGTGTTGGTGGTCATTGCGTGAAATGTTTCGCACATTGTTTCACTCTTTTTTTTATAAAATCCAGAAGTTGTGGCGTAAGCCTCAAAAAGATGAAAACGACAAACTTAGAATAGCAGTTGTGGTATCTGGATGTATTGGAGATATTTTAATATATGGACTAGTGATAAAAGAATTATCGAAACATATAAATTGTGATTATTCAATTGACCTATATATGCATGAAAGGGACAGAAAAATCATTTTGGATTTTGTTTTTAATAAAGCTTGTTTTGTGTCCAAGTTAATGGCAACCAAGACCCATAACAACTTTCAGGATTATGATGCGGTAATTGGGATAGATCGATGTACCTATGTTATACATTATGATTCTGAATGCGTAGAAAAAAAATCCAAATGGTTGGGCGATTTTTGTAAAAAGAATGAAAATTTTTTTACCAAACATCATAAATTTTTTGAACATATGCCCAGGTATCATGCAATCATCGAGCAGTGGTCAATTTTGAATGGGAAAAGCAGAATTCAACAGTCAGATCAGTGTAAGCTAATAGGATTGAATAATTCGACTCATACGTTTTTAAATTTGGAGCCAGCCAATTTGGAGATTCTCAAATCTCTTAAATTAAAAAATGTACAATATATAACGATTCAAAGAGGAGTTAACGTCCATGAAAAGTTATCTCAAAGTACTCGAATGTGGCCAATCAGACACTATGAAAAATTCATGAAATTATTTCACCAAGCATATCCGGCCATAAAGGTGATACAACTTGGCTATTCCAATGATTTGTGTAAATCAGTGGAGGGCGTTGACATAAATCTCATAGGAAAGACTTCTCTCGACGAGCTTGCTGTAATATTAAAACATTCTTTATTTCACTTGGATGGTGAAGGCGGCATGGTTCATATGAAAAAATTTTTAAATGGTCGTTCCATTGCCATGTTCGGACCAACTTCAAGCGAAATTTTTGGCTATCCTGAAAATATCAATCTTAAAGGTAATGGCTGCAATAGTTGGTGCGAGTGGGTATCGGACGACTGGGATAAGAAATGTTTGCGCGGATTCGAAGAAGCTCCATGCATGGCATCCATTTCTCCAGAAATGGTCATGGGAGCAGTAAATGAGATCCTCAATGGTAGAAAAAATTTTTCGTACTCAGTTGAGGAAGACAATATTGCAGAAGATAAAATTGCCGACCATATTTTTAGCAAAAATGCCGATAAAAAAATCAAAATCGTTGATGTTTTTAGCAAAAATGGCCCATCTCTTGGCAAAATTTTGAGGAAAAACTTTGATGATATTACGATATTTGACATGAGTTTTCAGTTCGATTCTTTTGCGAAAGCAGAAAAAAATGGCCTAAAGTTGGAATATGGATGCCTTTACAATATTTCCATGCCAGATGACTCGAGTGATATTGTTATTTGGCAAAATAAAGACAGGAACGTGGCGCAGGCTGAGTACGTTATGAAAGAGCTATTTCGCATACTGAAACCTGGTGGCATGCTTATTGTTTCCGGAGTTTCATTCCAAGCATCAAATCTACGGTTCTTCGAAATTTTGCCCGCACAGTGTTCTTCTGGCAAAGAGGCTACTATTTTTTCGAAAACATTGGTGAATTAAGTGAAAAATGGCAATTCGCCATTGCATGTTGTTTACTGTTAATCCAATGCTAAACCAAACACTCTTCGCCGGGATTCATATCGAAAACTTGAGTGTTGTGGGAAATTTCAATTAGCTCATCCATGAACCAATTTCGTGAATCTTCTTCACCGTGAACAAGAACAACGGCACGGGGGGACATCTTTAGGATATTTTTCAAAATTTCTTCCCTGTCAGCATGTCCACTAATGTCGAATTTATCAATTTTAGCTGCAATTTTAGCCACATAATTTTGGGCTTTAAATAGAAAAGATTCCCCTTGGGAATATTTTTGTAGTTCTCCTCCAGGCGTTGATTCATCACAAAAACCGACGAAACAAATGGCATTTTTATGGTCATCGATTATGGCGGAAGCAACATTATAGGCGGATGTGTTTTCGACCAACATGCCACTGCTAAGGACAAAAATTGAGGGCTCTTGAATCTGTTTTTTTATGTCATTTGGGTTATTTCCTCGGAAAATTTTTATCTTTAATTCCCTTGTGATTTTTTTTCGAAAATTTACCCCAGATAGCTTTTTTGAAATGAAATCAAAATCATCGATAAGTCCATAGCCCAATCCAGAACAAAAGATGGGTGTGTTTTGCTGTAGTTTGTTTTCTTGGCGGGCACAGCTTATAATTTTGAGGATCTCTTGCATACGCCCGAATGCAAAGGCAGGAATCAGGACGGATCCTCCACCGTTTATGGTATCGCGAATTGTTACGATGAGGCGTTCCGTTTCACTATTTGGTGAACATTCTTTCGGCCTAGCGGTGGATCCACGTGTCGTTTCGGTGATCACAGTGTCAATTTTTCGGACCGGCCATTTGGCACCCCTAAGAATCTTGAGGTCCCGAAATAAAACATCACCGGTGTAAAATATGCTCCTATGTTTATGTTCGACCAAAATGGAACCGGCTCCAACGACATGACCAGCTTCAAAAAATGTTATCGTGATTTCATCGTTGTCTTTTCTTAGGACACGCGATTTCCCGAACTGCATCGGCAAAATATGCTGTTCCAATGATTCAATATCTGCCGATGTATACAGAGGATATTCTTTTATGCCCAATTCGTCGCGTTGTAGCTGCATAACGGTAACGCAATTATTTAGGATTCTCGGTAGAAGGATATGGGATGCCTGTGTCATCAGGATGCGGGCTTGTTGTTGCCTTTTCATGATGTATGGCAATGAACCAACATGATCCAGATGGCAATGGGAAATCAGGATCAAATCAACAACGGTTGTTCCCAATTTATCAAAGGCGGGCAATGCACCATACCCGACACGCTTTGGACTGGTTCCACAGTCAAACAAAATATTAAAGCTACCAATTTTGGCAGACAAACATGAAGATCCTATGTCTTTGGTCTTATTTAAATCAATTAATTGCATGGGCAAATTTTATCTATGTATAAACGTAAAATATAATATTGATACAGACCTACTACCCATGATGGCTTCTTTTGTTAAAAAGCAAGCAAATATGAATAATTAATTTCACACAATTTCACATTAAAACTTTGGGCCGCAAAAACTTCCGTTGGAAATTATATTATACTAAAAATATCTTTCCAGACTACGAAGAAAGGATATAGATAGAGGAAATGGCAAAAGCATGTTTGTGGGATTTTTATGGGACTATCTCTATCTAGTACACTATAGGAGCGGCATTTGGAGCAAGTGATGCTTCTGTTCTTTACAGAATAAGGCAGCTTGGGATTACTTATAAAAAAAATCATATTATACAAGGAGCTGGACGAAGAAAAGCGGAGAGCATTCACGAAATTCATCAATCAAAAGCCAGTAAAAGATCTTGTTTTTGTAGATGAATCCGGCATAAACCATCAAGACATCAAGAAATATGCCTGGTCGGAAAAAGGAGTTAGAGTCATCGGAGAAATAGCGTACTAGATAGAGATGGTCCCATAATTAAGATTGAGAGCAAGAAGAAAAGCGATTGCAAAAATCGAAAGTATAGGCCTGGCGATCACACATTTTATATCTTTCATTTGAAAAAAGTGTGCCATCTTTTTGTTCCTTATCTATGAAATTTTGCAAAAAACATGTAAAGTTTCATCGACAAAGGCTCAAAAACTTTGCGATCTTTAATCTTGGACAATAGAAAGCTTAGCGGATGCAGCATAATATTCTTATTGACATAATGCGCTTATCGGTATCTTCGTAAATACAATTGGTGGTTGTAGCTCAGTTGGCAGAGCATCGGATTGTGGTTCCGAGGGTCGCCGGTTCAAGCCCGGTCTGCCACCCCAATCACGAAGCCGCATAAATACGGGCCTGGCGGGTGATTTCGGCAAAGAAAGTAGAAGCACCAAGGAAAGGTCAAACCACCACCATCCCACCAAATTCATATTTCGCCATTCGCGTAAGATAAAAACAAGAGGAAAAGGAGGAAATTATGGTGAAGGCATATTCATTAGATTTGAGGGAAAAGGTGATGGCATACGTGAACTCCGGAAAAAAGAAAGTAGAAGCGGTGAAAATTTTCAACTTGCATAGGAG
>JAISRG010000031.1 GCA_031273725.1 Puniceicoccales bacterium | reverse complement strand
TACAACAGGCAGACAATGGTAGAAAATCTGTAGATTATGATGGTGAAAGAGCTAAACTTGCTGCTAGAAAATTTAATGACGCCGTGGCCGACCTGGGTAACTCCAATGACTATGCGGTGATTACTGAGAAATCTACCAACCCAGAAACTATAGCAATCGAAAAAGATATAGGGAGAAGATTTGGAGTAAAAGTAAACTTTAGCGACGATTTAGACTTGGCGCAACAGACAATGGAAGTATGTACAAAAGCTGCATCATTCGGCCACAAATTACCAGACGAAATCATTTTTGGTAAATCATCGAAAGATAAGAGTTGTAGCGGATTGGCTGTTAATCAGAGCAACTGGAAGTACATAATTATTGTTAGTAGTGGCCAACAGTACCCACCTATCGCTGGTTGTAAGCTACAAGTTGTTGTCGATGATTCCTTCAAAGGGACATTATATCACGAATTTGGACATATTAATGCTAAAAGATGCTTGCATTTGCCTAAGTTAGAAGAATTTTCTGAAAAATTTCGTGATCAGCTTAGTTCTGCCGCCGAGGAAATTACTTTAGCCCGCCGAAGGATGGATGAATTGAGAGATGCTACTGCTCAAAGAAATACACTTGAAGAAATTATGCTCCTTGAAGACCCCCAATTAAAAGCAAGTCTCCAACCAATCCTCTCTGCGATGAAAGCCTTTTTAGATGGACGGCCAGACTCTTTAGGGAAAAAAGTAGCACAACAAGTGTCACTATATGCAGCTAGCAGTCCGGATGAGTTTATGGCTGAGGTATATTGTGGTTGTATGCTTGGTAAAGTCTATGATGAAGAAATAATGGATGAGTATAAAAGGCTTGGTGGAGTGCCATTTGAATAAAGTTTTAATGGGAAAGACAAAAGTAACGAAATCGCAGAAATAATGCAGGGATAGGGTGTGAGTAAAATTTACCGAAAGGTTTTTTTAGTGTTCTGAACTTATAGGGGCTCTTCCTTCAAAGGGGAAGGAAGTAGCCCGGAACGTGAAACCGCATTAGATTTATAGATTGTGCATATGTTTTGTTTCTAATTCCAGGAGCCATGCTTTGACGTCAATACCTCCTCCGTAACCGGTGAGGTTTCCGTTTGAACCGACAACCCTATGGCAAGGAACTACTATGGAAACTGGGTTTCTGTGGCAGGCCATTCCCACTGCCCTGCATGCTTTCTTCTTTCCTATCATTTTAGCTATGCCTCCGTATGTTGCCGTTTGACCATACGGAATATCTAGTAAAGCTTCCCATACGGATTTCTGGAAATCTGTCCCAGAAAGTTTCAATGGTAGATTAAAAATTTTTCTTGTCCCAGCGAAATATTCGGAAAGCTGCCTAAAAGCTTCATGGATAATTGAAATCGTACAATTTTCTGGAGAAATTATTCCGAAGTCTATGCTGACTATGTGATCATCTTCGGCTGCTATCGTTAATGGCCCAATATCTGTTATTCGGGAGGCTATGTTTTGTTTCATCGCTTACGGGTTTGATTGTTGCTTGAAAAAGTAGATACGAACCTATTATTTCGCACATAAAAGCGCCAGGGATAATTTGTTGCCCGGCGAATGCCAACTCTGGTCGTCTGGACGACGTTTTTTGGCAAAATGGGAGTAGAATATTCTACCCAAATGTTCCCATTCCGATTGGTCAAATCTTGCCCGTTGCAATCGAGGTCGATGGCCATCGCACGGCATAATTTCCCGGGGCCACTGGTTCCCGAAAGACCGCCAAGTCCCTCCAGCGCACGGACCAGAACGGCACTGCCATAATTTTCACTATCGGTGACAATATTCAAACAATGATACATGCCATAGATGAAATAAACATAGACAGTCCCAGGCTGTTGGAACATTGCCTTGGTTCGTGGGGTACATCCGCGGAAAGCATGCGACGCGGGATCTTCTTGGGTGTAGGCTTCTGTTTCGACGATGCGACCTCGCAGGACAACATCCCCAATGGATCGGCAAAGTACCTGGCCAAGCAACTCGCGGGCAACAACCAAAGTATCGCGGGCATAGAAATCTCTTGGAAGTATTGTCATAGATTGCCCGGGTTTTGTGAATTTTATCTAGGCTGCAGCAATGTTTTTATTTGTATCGAAAATTCCTAGTTTGCGAAACTTTTGATATCTTGCATCAAGTAGGCTCTTTTTATCAAGTTTTAATAATTTTTGCAAATGTTTGACAATTGCGTTTTTGACAGCATTTGCGGTGAAATCATAGTCATTGTGGGCACCCCCGAGAGGTTCATATATTATTTCATCCGCCACACCAAATTCGATGAGTTTTTTTGATGACAAATGTAAAGCCTTGGCCGCATCGGAAGCTTTTGCTTTGTCATTCCAAAGAATTGCAGCACATCCTTCCGGTGAAATGACAGAGTAATAGGCATTCTCGAGGATGAGCACCCTGTCTGCCACAGCTATCCCCAGGGCCCCTCCCGAGCCTCCTTCGCCGATAAATACAGAAATTATGGGACTATTGAGCAGTGACATCTCCCGCAAATTCACAGCAATTGCTTCCGCCACATGCCTTTCCTCGGACTCAACACCGGGAAATGCTCCAGGGGTATCAACAAATGTCACTATTGGTATGCCGAATTTTTCTGCCAACTTCATCAGGCGCAATGCTTTCCGATAACCTTCCGGCTTTTGCATGCCAAAATTTCGTCGTATATTTTCTTTGATCGATTTTCCCTTTTGTTGGGCAATGACCATGACCGGTATATCGTCGCAAGTGGCAATTCCGCAGACCATGGAAGCGTCGTCGGCATATAACCTGTCACCGTGTAATTCCTGAAAGTTCAAAAATATTCTGCCGATGTAATCCAATGAGTACGGTCGCAGCGGATGTCGTGCGAGTTGCACCTTTTGCCATGCATTTAAATTTGCATATACCTTTTTTTTGGTTTCTTCTATTTTTTTCTTCAAAGATGCAATTTCTTCTGAAAAATCGACATCGGAAACGGCTGCGCGTTCATTCAGGACTTCCAGCTGGTTAGCAAGATTATAAATCGGTTTTTCAAAATCCAAAACAAACTTTTGATCCATGGTCAACAATCTAAGTAAAGGGGAAAAATTGCAATAAATTTATAATTTGTGCGATCTAATAAGCTTGCCTACGCGAATGGCGAAATTAAAGAGTCAAACATGCCATCAACATTGGAACAATTAAAACTATTTACGAAAGTAGTGGCCGATACGGGAGATTTTGAATTGATAGAAAAATTTAAACCATCGGATGCCACGACGAATCCCTCGTTGATATTGAAAGCGGCCAATCAACCACAATATGCACATTTGGTAGAACAAGGTAGGGCGATGGCGAAGGCGAAGGGGATAGATTTCGCAATGGATTATCTTGTTGTGTTATTTGGTTTGGAAATTTTGAAAATCATAGACGGAAGAGTATCTACGGAAGTCGACGCAAGGTTATCCTTTGACCCCCATGCAACGATAGAAAAAGCAAGGGATATAATAAATTTATACGAAAAAAATAAAATTTCCCGGAAAAGAATATTGATAAAAATTGCGGCAACGTGGGAAGGAATTTGTGCGGCTAAAGTTTTAGAAAAAGAAGAGATTCACTGCAATTTGACGCTATTATTTTCAAAAGTTCAAGCCATTGCGTGTGCGGAAGCAAACGTGACATTGATTTCACCATTTGTGGGAAGGATTTTGGATTGGTACAAAGCCAAAACAAACATTGATTATGTGCAAAATGATGATCCTGGAGTACAATCTGTCGTCGAAATTTTCAATTACTACAAACATTTCGATTATAAAACCGAAATAATGGGCGCGAGCTTTAGGAATATTGGTGAAATTACGGCGCTTTCCGGATGCGATTTGTTGACAATAAGCCCAGCATTGCTGGAACAGTTGAATACATCATTCCAAAAGGTTGAAAGAGTTTTATCGGTCGATAAAAGCAAAAAACTGCAAATGGAAAAATTGTCCCATGACGAGAAAACTTTCCGCTACGAGCTCAATCAAAATGCAATGGCGACGGAAAAGCTTTCCGAGGGAATAAGGATTTTCTCCATGGACATAGAAAAGATTAAACAGCTGCTGCTATCAGATAGCAAAATTTGATTCCCCATGTTTGTCTTTGCATAAGAAATGTGCTTAATTGTAAAATTACCTTGACAGAACTTTTTAAAACCATACTCTGTTTTTCACAAAATTTAAGGGAGGGTTAAATATGGATGGACGTTCAATAGATGAAAAGAATCCAGTTCTGCAAGATACGTTAGGCAAACTGGAAAATGAAGGAACAGGTTGCATTTCTCCCGCAAAAACTACTCTGCACTCACCAAAATCATCTGTCCCAGACGATACTCCACTAGAAGGTCGCACAGTCGAGCATCTATCTGGAGCAAGCGATACAAAGGATTTAATTGGGAATGAACTTGCCGAATCCAATCCGGCTGTTCTACCTGACAATCCGCCTGCGGAGCAATCAATTCTATCCGACAATCCAGTTATACCTGACAATCCAGTTATACCTGACAATCCGTCCACGGAGCAATCAATACCAGAGGCAACGGAAGATTTAACGGAAGCGGCACAGGCGTATCCTACGGCGGCAACTAAGACCGGTAAAGTAGCGAGACCGGTAGTAGTTTTAACGGAAGTGGCACAGGCGTATCCTACGGCGGCAACTGAGGCTAGTCAAGTAGCGAGACCGGCAGTGGCAGGTTTGCCACCTATGGCTTCGATTTGTGAACGTGCCATTGAACATT
>JAISRG010000059.1 GCA_031273725.1 Puniceicoccales bacterium | reverse complement strand
ACCAGGGCAAAGTGAATGACGTGATCCATATTCATGACGGGCCTGAAAATATTCTTACGGATCAGCAATCGAATGATGAAATCCTCAGATCTGACTCGGTAATCGCGTTCGACGATTACCCCTGACTATGGTCAGACGCGGATCTCGCATTGACGCAAAATTCCCGATTCGGTGAGGAGAGGGATTTGAAGGCGGTGTCCTATGGGGAGCAACGACGGGATGCTCAAGGTCAATCGGCACTACGCGACTCGGCAGTGAACTCGATGGAGGATTGTTCGAATAGCGAGGGAAACGATTGTTTTCCACGAAAAAATGACGGGTTAAGAGCGAAGGTGCCTAACAGACTGTTCAATTTAGAAGCCAACGACGCGAGTAGAGCATCTCGCGAGCCAGATGGTGGACAGCGATTCCAAATCGGGACAGGATTGCTAAACGATCACCAAATTTGTTACTTAATCTCTGTTGCGCAACTTTTCTATCACATGGGCAATATTCCCGCCTCTTTGTTGAACGTCGGTGATCGCGGAGATAATGTATTTGTGCTACGGAGATTGTTCGTAGACATGAAACTTGGGAGGATTGAAGGTCGAGAAAAACTGGCCTAGATCCAGGCCACTTTGGCAATGGGTGAAAATGAGGACGCGGCCGATGCGTTTCGCGGCATCGTGGCGATGTTAATGACGTTGCGGAACGGAGAGCTGCGGCACACGATTCAGAATTCATTGTTCTTCAAATTATGAAAATTTATTAAGCCAGATTTCGCGGCTGCTGTCGACGAGACTGAAGAATGTACGATTCCTCTTCCATGTATCGGTCATGCAACAGTGGAAGAGGCGCTTGCAGCCCACTAAGGTCTGTTTCGAGGACGGGAAACGTGCTTTCAATGATTTGTGAATAGAATTCCGAGGATATTGGTGATTCATTTAGCAAGAGTTGCTATTGGACCGCAAGGTGCTATCAAAGACTGTACGCCACTCCGCTTTGAGAGGGCATTGAGTTTAGAGCGATTTGCTCGCCCGATTGAGCGAAGTTCATGGTACGAATTGACGGAAATCATAGCTCACATCGGATCGCTGAATCAGGGCCATTATGTCACCTTTTGTCTGATTGAGGGTAAATGATGGATGTTTGACGGCTCATTTGTGAGGAAAGTTTCGACAACTGCAATTTTTGCTGAGAACTTCCCGGTTCCGCCGTCAAGACAGACGGCACATGTTCTCGTCTACATCCTGACATGAACGAGAACAGAATCACGAATTGCTCATCTCGAACTGGGGAATATAATGGACGAGGCGAAATGTGAAGAGGAACATATGAGTCATTGCCAATAAATTTGCCAGTCGCAGCAAATGGGTAAAACTTTGCCACTCAGATCTTTGTCAGAGTGTCGCGTTGTTCCACAGTCTCATCGGGGGGCATCAATGCGGACTGAAAATATCCGTCCAGTGAACGGTACTTAAGGAGATTTCAAACGAGAAAAGGCGAGTCCAGGCGAGCAGTGCCATGTTTCAATCGAATCGCACGGGACATTCGTTCAAGGTGGCATTCGTTCAGAGTGGCATTCGTCTTGTCTTTCAATGAAAATACAATCTTGAGCAGAGGTAATCTGATTCATAATGTCTGGGGAAAGTATGCCAATATTAAGAGCCGGTCCTTGGATCAGTATATAGTTAAAGTTCGCCAGCTGCTCAAAGCAAACGCATCGGATCTCAACGCCTTGCGCACCTTGCACGGGATAGGACACATTTATACAACAAAACCTGATATTCCCGACATGACCCGTCGAGAGTGTGCGGATGCTTTCGAGGTAATGCTATAGGTTTTCCATATTCCTACACAAGGAGGTAAAACCTTCGATAACAAATTTTCTGAGGGTTCTCTTCCGAACTTTGATTCAAAATACGTCGATAAGTTTTGAGAAGAAATGATCAAAGTTTGCAGAGGCTTCGCCGTTTGAGGTTGATTGCCATTGCGAGATTTCTCACAAAAGGGAAGGCAAAGAGTGCACCTCTGGGTTTGGATCGAGCATTATTTTAGATCATGTTATCCAATGACATTTGCCATTATATCGACTAGTAGAACGGCAAATGTTGAAAGGCCGTCAGAAAATTACAAAAATTATTTGACAAAGTCTAAGTCAGACTTAGGTTGCATGATCGTTATCATGAGTACCACTTTAGCGAAGGCAATGGACATTGAAAATAAGCAGTGGTTGTTATTCGATGCCACTGCGAAAATTTTGGGTCGTTTGGCCATCAAGATCGCTAATATTTTACGTGGACGCGACAAACCAATATATACTCCACATATGGACATGGGAGATTTCGTAATCGTTATTAATGCCGAGAAAGTCAAACGAACGGGCAATACAGAGAATGACAAAGAGTATATGTTTTATTCGGGATCTCAAGGTTGAGAAAAATATGTCGCTGTTTCCAAGATGAAAGCAGAAGGACCAGAGTTTTTGATAGAGCACGCAGTAAGGGGAATGCTTTCCGAAAATAAACTTTCGAGAAAATTAATAACAAAAATGAAGTATCTCGAGGCAATCGCATTTAAGCGCACCTCAACAACAAATTGCTATTGATATTAATAAATAGGAATTTTGTAAAGATGGTATCGAAGAAGACAGTCACATATTGTGGCACGGGGCGTAGGAAGTGTGCGTTTGCGTTTGTTAAAATTTGCAAAGGAACGAGAAAATTTGACACAAACGGAAAAGATATTACCGAGTTTTGTCCCCTTGACGATACAGAAAGGAAACTTTTGCGCCCATCGCCCTGACTGACAATGTTGACAAATTCGATGTGACAGTAAACACATCGGGTGGGGGAGTAATTGGCCAAGTTGGAGCAATATCATTGGGACCTGCCCGGGCCTTTGAAAAGATGAATTCCGAATTGCGAACGGTATTGAAAAAGGGAGGTCTCCCGACTCGTGATGGTCGAGCAAAGGAACGCAAACAGCAGGACAACCGGGAGCAAGAAAACGATTCCAGTTCTCCAAGAGATACAATTTTTTCACGGAGGTCGTATTTCCACGACAATTGGAATATGATGCAATTTATTTTTTTTAATTTGTTGTTTGAATTTCTTGCCAGGTCAGGTATTCAAGCTGCTTCCATCGCCGGTATCTGGTTTTTCCTGCGGTAAATTCGGAACAGCTTTTAGTCAATTCCTTCCAGAACAGATCTTCTACAGCCATCGAAATTTTACTCCACAACCATCATTGACGACTTTACAAGTGGCATTTATTATGATCCTTCGTCGCATGGCGGATGTAAGAGCAAAGTTTGTTAACTCTTTCGATGGGCAATCACAAATTTTCGGTTGAAGATTGTATGTGTTAGACAACATGCAACCATTCAGAACAAGCAACGACATAAGAAAATTGATAAAATTTCTTAGTGCGTATGGGATAAAATTTTGAATATTGGGTCTATTTTTGCGCGTCAAAACGAAAAAGCAATTCCATCATTTGCCATCGATGGAAATATTTTATCCCCTGCCGTTTTGGACGAAACTTTTCCCGCCGAAGAAACCATTGACAGAATAATGGATTTTTTTGATAGGCACAATATGCAAACATTGCCGATAAAGTTTATAAATTTTTGCGACAAGCATGGCTATTGGCTCCATGGATATTTTTTAGATCGTGTCCTATCTGCCCAGATTGGCATCAATGATTTTTCTTAATGGCCAGATATTCTCAGAGTATATAATCGTACAATATCGGATATAATAAAAAGCCAGCTCCAAGATCAGATATTATTCCACAAGGTATTGCAGTTTTTGCGTACAAACAGCTCGAACTGATAAAGAATTTTGCACACGAAGCTGGCATTTGTCTTTGCGGGGATTGTGACCTTTTGTGCAAACATTTGAGTGCCGATGTTTGAAAAAATCAAAAAATGTTTTTTATCAATGATATTGCAAAGGCCAAGGTTTTTACTGGGTTCTCACCAAATGATAGATGGAAAGAATGCCTAAAATCGACAAAAGTTCCTTATAGAACTGCTTTTCTAAAAAACAATCACTATGAATTTTTTGAAAACGTATTTTGCAATGGACAAGGTTTTTCGATGCTATATTTCGATTAAATCGACATTTCATTTTCCAATACTGCGAAATCGTCAGCAACGAAACCGATCCAAAGCATAGCAAATGGGTAAACATTTCAAAACATACATTTTTCGAATATGTGGATTCCCATTTCAACAATTTTCCCTACCTGTTTGATTTCAACGAACCACTATTTGCAAGCAATGAAATAATTTCAAAGCGCCACAACATGTTGCAAGTGGTAATTGATGGTGAGCCAACTGCCCACGCCTGCAGCGTTTATAATCTTCAAAGGCAGCTATTCGCCGTATCAACTTCCAACTGCAATAGAAAAATTTCAAAAATTCATGTTGCCCCAAACATTGCCGTCCCTTGCATTAAATCGTGTCTGGATAACTACCAAAATAAGAAATATCAAATGTGTATCCTGCACTTCGACGAAATTTGTGGTGTTATAAAATGTGGGCCCGATAGGTTGCTCAATGATCCAACATCCTGCGCCTCAAAATTTATTTCATTTATAAATCGACAAAATGTGTTAGCTGGCACAAAAACCAAGCCGAATCCCAACAAAAATATATCCAAGAAATCCAATCAAGCAACTTCTGCCAACATGTCCATACGCCAAAAAATTACTTCCTTCTTCAAAAATCTCTTTTGGTAAAATAACGGCATAATTGCCACGAAATAATTTAATTACAAAAAAAACTTGTAAATTCATTAAAAGTAATAATGTTGCGTCCCTAGCGCTAGGATAAAGAGATCCCGTGATTTTTGCTGAATCCTGAAATACTGTGGTTTAGCGGTCTAGCGGAGTTTGTGGATAATTTTCTGCTGCTCGGGTGTATATTTTATATGCTCCAAAATCATGAAAATGTAATAAATTAATGAAAAAAGTTGATGTAATTGCCGAATTTGGAAAAAACGAACAAGATACGGGTTCGAGTTGTGTTCAAGTAGCTCTTCTCACTCATAGGATCAAACATTTGACGGAACATCTAAAGGTCCACAGGAAGGATTTTCATTCCAGACGTGGCCTTGTGGCGATGACTAACCGTCGTAGAAAGTTGCTGAGCTATATGAAGCTTAATGATCCTGATGGTTATAAGGAAATAATTCAGAAATTGAACTTGCGCAAGTAGGTATGCAAATAAGTCTTTTTATAACTTGGCAGGTTTGCTAGGAAGCTGATGACTAGGCCTTGGTAATGTCAAAGACAATAAAGAAACAATTAAATATAAATATATAAGGGAATAATAGATGAATCATAAATATGAAGTAGGGGTTGATGAGTTTTCGATGAATTTTTCTGCGGGGACATTGGCCAAGCAAGCAAATGGTGCGGTGTGGGTAACTTCCGGCGAAACAACAATTTTGGTAACTGCAACGGCTGCAGCCACATTACGTCCCAACCAGGACTTTTTTCCACTGTCCGTTGACTATCGTGAGAAATTTTCCGCAGCAGGCCGCATGCCCGGAGGATACAACAAACGGGAAGGGAGGCCATCGGAAAAAGAAGTTTTAACTGCCAGAATGTGTGACCGTCCCCTACGGCCGCTTTTCCCGAAAGGATTTTTTAACGAAGTCCAGGTGATGGGGACCCTCTATTCGACAGATTTAAAAAATGAAGCCGATGTTTTGATGGTCAATGGGGCATCCGCGGCACTAATGTGCTCGGATATACCATGGAATGGGCCAATTGCATGTGTCAGGATCGGAGAAATCGATGGCAAATTCGTCGCAAGCCCAACGAACGAACAAATGTTTTCATCCACCCTTGACTTGATATACGTCGGCAATGAGTTCAATATGATGATGATAGAGGGCAATGCCGACCAAATTTCAGAGGAACGTTTTATCGAAGCTTTGGAATTCGGACAACAGCAAATACAACCAATCATTGCTGCCCAAAAAAAATTGGCTGCGCTGATTGGTAAACAAAAAAGACAGTTTGATTTGGTTTTCCCAAAAAAAGAAATTGCCGAAATTTGTGCCACATTTGCAGCCAAACTGGATAATGCGGTATTCCAAGATGGAAAGTTGGAACGTGAACGTGCTGTTACGGCGATTAAAGAGGAAGCCAAGGCTGCCATAATAGAAAAATTGGGAGAGACAGAATTTTGCGAAATGTCCCTCAACATGGCATTCGAAGAACTCCAAGCAAAGCTGTATAGGAACAACATTCTTGACCATAACCGCCGCGTTGACGGTCGTGGGTTGATGGAATTACGTCCCATTGAGTGTGCAACGGATGTGCTGCCCGTTGTCCATGGATCTTCCCTATTCCAACGGGGAGAAACGCAATCCCTAGTATCGCTGACATTGGGATGTTCCGACGGTTCCCAGGAGATCGATGCCATCACGGGAGGTGTCCAATCAAAATCATTCTACCTGCACTATAATTTCCCACCGTTTTCCGTTGGAGAGACCGGAAAGATTGGGACCGTTGGACGGCGTGAAATTGGACATGGTGCACTGGCAGAACGTTCCCTTTCGCCAATAATTCCATCCGAAGACATTTTCCCTTACTCAATCCGCATAGTTTCCGATATTTTGGAATCGAACGGATCATCGTCCATGGCAAGTGTCTGTGGTGGCTGTTTAGCTCTCATGGATGCGGGAATTCCAATTACCGGCACGGTAGCTGGAATTTCCATTGGACTGGTAACTAGCAATGATCGTAATGGAAACATTTCTAAGCATGTAATTCTAACCGATATCATAGGAACCGAAGACCATTTTGGGGACATGGATTTTAAGCTTTCCGGGACACGCAATGGCATTACCGGTGTCCAGCTTGACCTAAAAATTCAAGGGTTGCCGGTCGAAATCGCCAGAGAAGCGATCATGCAAAGCAAGGATGCCAGGATGCAGATTTTGGACATCATGGAATCCGTAATCCCTGGTCCACGGGAAAGCCTAAAACCGAATGCTCCAAAAATTCACAGCATGAAGATCGATCCTGATAAGATTGGTGCTTTGATTGGCCCGGGAGGAAAGAATATCAAACGAATCACGGAAATAACTGGGGCTCAAATCGATATCAACGAAGACAATAGTGGAAAAATTATAGTGTTTGCCCAAAATGAAGATGCGTTAGAGCGTGCCATAAAAGAGATCGGCCTCATTTGTTCTGAAATAGAAGAAGGACAAGTTTACAGGGGTAAGGTAATGTCGATCAAAGAGTTTGGTGTTTTCGTCGAATGTTTGCCAGGGAAAGAAGGGCTCGTCCACGTTTCCGAAATGGCAGACTTTCGAGTGGAAAATCCGGCAGACGTTTGTAAAATTGGTGATGAAATCATCGTTAAATGTGTCGGTGTCGACGACAAAGGACGCGTAAGGTTGAGTCGCCGGGCTGTCATTTGTGAAGCCAAGGGCATTCCATACGAAACGACAATGCCAAAATCATCCCATGGTGACAAGTTTCAACGTTCCTCAGGTCGCGGCGGAAATGGTCGATCCTTCGGTGGTGACCGTGAAAAGCGTTTTGGAAGGGATTTTCGAGGCGAAGGTGATAGGCGTGGATCCCATGGCGATAGGAGAGGCGGTCGTAGTGACAGAAGAGGTAATTAAATCCTTCCACCTCTAATATGAAGACACTTTGTTTCCTCGAAAGGAAAACAAGATGGTGATGTCAAAATCAAGCAAGTAAGAGTATAAGGCAACCGATACGGAAAGCAGCAATGAGAGAACTGGTGTTCAAATGAAGGATTTTTATTTTGACACGACAAAGGAAGATGGCTTTATAATCGTCTTTAAGGGGTAGTAGCTCAGTGGACAGAGCAGCGGCCTTCTAAGCCGAAGGTCGAGGGTTCGACTCCCTCCTGCCTCGCCAGCCGCGAAAGCCGCACAAATACAGGCTTAGCTAGCGATTGAGGGAAGCGAAAATCAAACATCAGGAAAAATTGTTACTTCAATATTACTTTATTTGATGTATACATGGCTAATGTAAGGGCATTTTATGCTCCAAAACAGAATCTCTTGGCCGGGATAGTTCTATTAGTTTGGGATGCCAACGTATGATATATAGATCACTCCCTTCGCGTCTGGCTATTTCAAGTAAAGTATCTAATTTTTTCATGGCAGATCTTTGATCTACGAAAGCAATACCATGCTTTTTCCCTTTAAATTCTAAAAAGCCACCGTTAAAAGATACAAGCACATACCATGGCCTACCGCCGGATCGTTTCTTTCTGGAGCGCACGCAAATATAGTCTGAATCTCGCATGCAATTCAGGGCTATTTTTTTATCTTCTAAGGAATATTGTCTTTTAGTATCAAATACGAATAGTTTTTCTACTGCCCCATTTATGATTTCGTCGAGATTCCGGGACAAAATCCCATCTGACACAAAATATAAAAATCCAATCTCGTCGAATCCAAAAAGTTCATATTCTTTATTTTGTAAAGAATCACCTTTTTCTTTATTAAACGAATACATCCCTTCTAAATTAATCTTTTCAAGATTGCTTGCTCCTGCGCAGTATGGAATTTTCTCATTTATACATTTATAGCATGCTTTTCGAAACTTTTGTAGGGTCAATGGATGACGTCTGTTTTGTAATGCCACATCCCAAAATTGGCCATTCAATTGTTCCATTGAATTTCTGATAAAATTCGCATGGATAAATCCTCTCCCTCTAATTGTTTTGCTCACGCAGTATTCAATTTCGATATTGTCATTTTCTTCCACTTTGATGATCTGAATCGTGGATAGGGGAAGCAATACAAGATCAAGGGAATAGCAACACTTTCCCCTTGGGCCGCTTTTATATGTCAAATCTACACTATTATCGTTAAATACAGGCACATACTGATTTTTTTTTATCCGAAAAATGTTTCCTTCAACTATTTCATTTGAACAACATCCTTGCGATGGGATAATAAATGCCGCTAAGAACAATGTGAATGCTGCTATTTTCAATATTTTCATAACTTTCATACTTGCACGGCAAGATCAAAAACTCTGGATGACAAATAAAACATTATGCTTTGCGCTTAATTATAAAAATTTTTCAGAAACTTTACTAAATATTTTCCCCTAGATGTCAAGAATAAAGTAAGTATCACGATCTAAATGGGATATTTGCTGCCTTTTTATTTTGGATTGATCTTTTACATAATGCCCACACATTGTCGTTGGAATTTTTTAGAAGTTTTATATCTTTACTAAGAAGTTACTTCCGTAGGGAATAGATTTTTTGATGACATGTCTGGAATTGCCGAGTTAAAGCTTGAAAGTGAAAATGTTGCCACCATTTTCATTTCTGGTATTTGGAATGTATACGAAAAGCATCCTTCTGCCGAACAGTTCATTGAACAAATATCATCGAAATCTTCACTACAAAAAATTGATTTAAAGTTCTTTGATTTGAAAGTATGGGATTCCGTTTTGATCAATTTTTTAATACACATTTTAAACTTTTGTGAGTCTAAAAATTTAACCGTTAATACCAATGATATCCCAATAGGTATACGTAGGTTGATAGAATTATCTAAAACTTCTCCGGTTAGAAATATGTCGTCCACTCGCCAAAAAAAATCTACTACTTTGGAATTTATTGGACAGATTGGATTGTTAATTTTTTTAAGCTTAAAAAATTCCTTCGGGTTCATGGGCAAATTATGCTGGGAAATAGTATCTTTTGCTAGGGGCAAGGCAAAAATTCGGAGCCAAGAATTTGCTGTGGTGTTGCAAGATGTTGGAGTAAAAGCACTACCGATTGTTTCCCTGATAAGTTTTCTAGTAGGTCTCATAATAGCATTTGTTAGTGTTTTGCAACTATCGCAATTCGGAGCGAATATTTATGTGGCCGACCTCGTTGGAATTTCCATGATGCGCGAAATGGGATGTATCATGACCGGCATTATCATGGCTGGTCGTACGGGTGCAGCTTTTGCTGCTACCATAGGCACAATGATGGTCAATGATGAAATTGATGCTCTGCAAACGGCTGGATTTTCTAGCATAAATTTTCTAGTTTTACCACGAGTTATTGCATTGGTGTGGATGATGCCACTATTATGTGTCTTTTCTTCTTTCATAGGGATATTGGGAGGCCTATGTGTGGCAATATTTTCAACCAATTTGACCATCGTCCAATATTGTACACGAACGGCAAGTGCCATTTGTTTAAATGATTTCTTTGTTGGAATAATCAAGAGCTGCTTTTTTGGATTTTTGGTTGCTGCCATTGGATGTCAAAAAGGTCTACAGTGTAAACGTAGCGCAGAGGATGTTGGGCTAACGACAACAACATCCGTTGTAACAAGCATCACGGCCATAATTATAGCGGATGCAATTTTTGCGGTAATATTTTCTATGTTTGGAGTATAATGGTCCCCAAAATATCAGTCAAAAACCTGGACATGTCCTATGACAATTATGTTGTCATGCGAGATCTTTCATTCGATGTGCAGCAGGGAGAAATTTTCCTAATAATTGGCCAGAGTGGATGTGGAAAAAGTACACTGTTAAAATATTTGCTTGGCCTCAAACGGGTTAGTCGCCAAAAGATTTTTTATGATGGCAAAGATATCAATTCCGTAATTAATGGCTCACATTTTTACGGGAAAAAAATAGGGGTACTATACCAGGGGGGAGCATTGTGGAGTTCTATGACTTTGGCAGAAAACGTGGCATTGCCACTGGAAACATACACACCTTTGGATAAAAAAGAAATCGAAGAAATTGTTGCTTTGAAACTATCATTGGTTGGCCTCAAAGGATTTGAAAATTTTTATCCATCGCAAATTTCTGGGGGTATGCAAAAACGTGCCGGTTTGGCAAGAGCCATAGCCCTTGATCCGGAAATATTATTTTTTGATGAGCCATCGGCTGGTCTCGACTCTGTTTCTGCAAAACGACTAGATGATTTAATCCTAGAGCTTAAAGAAAGTCTCGGTATTACAGTTGTGATTGTTACCCATGATTTGGCAAGTATTTTTGCGATTGGAACTCGAGCTGTTTATTTAGATGTTGAATCAAAAACAATTACTGCAACGGGGTCTCCCCATGAACTTTTGGCTACTTCAAATGACAAAAATGTAATAGCTTTCCTATCAAGGGGAACAAAAAACTCCTAGGACTTGTTTGCCATTTCAAGCTTGAAATGGCCGCCATGTTGTCGTATTTTCCACGAATGAAGTTTGAAAATATTGGCATTCAAAAAAATGTTTAACCGATGCCAACTTTCATAAACGATTTGATTTTTTTCCATTATTTCTTAGGGGATACTAACATTTACAATGAAATTATTTAATAGTTTAGGGAACAACAAGGAAGAATTACAGCGTAATCCCAATGGGAAATTTACGATGTACTTTTGTGGTCCGACGGTTTACAATTATGCCCACATCGGTAATTTTCGGACTTACCTTTTGCAGGATGTGCTTACCCGCATACTGGAAGTTGATGGATATAATCCCTGTGTTGCCAGAAATATTACGGATGTTGACGATAAAACCATTCGCGATTCAATAAAAAATAATGTCACACTTAAAACTTTTACGGAAAAGTGGACAAAAATTTTCCACGAAGATTGCGAAGCTTTGAATATGAAACTTCCTGATTTTGAACCCAAGGCGGCCGAACACATCAATGAGCAAATCGACATGATAAAAATCCTCATTGATAAAGGGTTTGCCTACCTAGCACAGGATAATTCGGTTTACTTTAGAATTGCTTCCTTTGGAGGATATGGGCGCCTTTCAAATGTCGAAAATCGTGAATTGAAAACCCAGGAAATTGATAGTGCCGGCAAGAAAAATTTGGCGGATGAATATGACCGCGAAAATGTTTCAGACTTTGCTCTTTGGAAATCGACAAAACCGGAAGATGGTGAAAATTTTTGGATAAGTCCTTGGGGAAAAGGTCGTCCCGGTTGGCACATAGAATGCAGTGCCATGGCAAAGAAATATTTGGGTGACACTTTGGATTTGCATTCGGGTGGAGTAGATTTGAAATTTCCTCACCATGAAAATGAAATCGCACAATCCGAATGTGCCAATGGTAAAAAATTCTCTAGGTACTGGATGCACGTGGCCCATCTGCTGGTCGATGGAGCAAAAATGTCAAAGAGTTTGGGCAACTTATATACCTTGGGTGATATTTTGAAAAAAGGATATTCCGCCCAATGTTTGAGATATGCTCTCATTTCAGCCCACTATAGCCAACAGCTGAATTTTACACTTAACAATTTGGTCGCAGCAAGAAATGCCATCGAAAAATTACAAAATTTTTTCCATAAAATTTCACCGGTACGAAACATTCAAAAATTTGAAATCTCCGAATGGAAATTTTTAAAAGATGCATTTTCTGCACTTTTGGATGATATGAATACTCCAGCATGTTTAGGAAATGTTTTTAAGCTTATAAACGAAACCTCTGCTGAGTCATTGGACGAAAATCAAAAGCATGAACTATGCGAAGAATTTTCGACGATCATGTATTGCCTAGGTCTACGTTTGGATGATGAAGAACAAGACGTTGAAATCCCAGAGGAAATAAAAACATTGGCGGAATCAAGATGGCAAGCAAAACAATCAAAAAATTTCGTCGAAGCTGATAGGTTGCGCAAAGAATTGTCCAACCATGGTTGGACTATCAAAGATTCTTCAACCACATATACAATAGAAAAAAGTGAACCCTGAAACTGTAAATTTATGCTTTGAATTAAAGCACAATAGCCGATGAGGTATTTTGGAACAGACGGTATAAGAGGAAAGTTTGGCACGAGTCCAATCGATGAAGAATTTTTCCCTAGGCTGGCAATGGCGGTTGAGCTGTTTGCAAATAAAAAATGTAACAGGAAAAATCTTTCCGTTTGTGTGGGACGGGACACGCGGCAGTCGGGAATTCCTTTGCAAAAGGCACTTATCCGTGGATTTTCAAATGCCGTCAAAGTGTTTGATGGTGGCATTTTACCGACCCCGGCCATTGCAGAAATAACACGGCATACGCAATCGGACATTGGTATCGCAATTACGGCATCCCATAATCCAGCATGGGACAATGGTATAAAATTTTTCAACGCAAGGGGAGAAAAATTTACCGTTTCCGAAGAAGAAGAATTGGAACAAACATTGGAAAATGTTACAAATGTGATAGTCCAAAAGCCGGAAGTGATAAATTTTCACAGCGAAGCGAAACAAAATTATTGTAACCAATATGAAAATTTTTTGCCAAATGGAACACTTTCTAAAAAGGTAATCGCTTTGGATTCCGCCAATGGGGCAACCTACGAAGTGGCGAGAAAAATTTTCGAACATTTTGGGGCCCAGGTAATCCAAATAGGAAATCAGCCAGATGGGAAAAATATCAACGATAATTGTGGCACCGAACATCCCGAGGCGTTGGAAACCCTGATGAAACAAACACAGGCAATTATTGGAATTGCCCACGATGGTGATGGCGATCGTGCAATAATTTTCGATGAAACTGGAGAGAAAATTGACGGAGATATTTTCCTTGGCATAATAGCGAGCCACCTGTTGAAAACCAATGGATTGCCGAACAAGTCAATGGTAACTACAGTTCAAAGCAATTTGGGCCTCGACCAATATTTACGGTCTGTGGGAATAAATGTCATTCGATGTGACGTTGGCGACAGAAATGTTTACCAAACGATGGTGCGAAATGACTGCTATTTTGGCGGTGAAAATTCCGGACATTTAATCTTTAGAAAATTTTCTCCCGTCGGAGATGGTATAACAGCGGCATTATTCACATTGGCCATTGTAACCGGGAATAATATTAAGCTGTCGGAACTAAAAACAAAGATTGCTTTATTCCCCCAAAAATCTTTTAATGTGTCCGTGAATGCAAAGGTACCACTTTCGGATATTAAAAATTTGAATGAGGATGTCGAAAATATAAACTCGAAGTTACCATCCCCTCACCGCGTGTTGGTTCGCTACTCGGGTACTGAACCAAAATTGCGGGTGTTGGTTGAAGCGCCGGACCAGGAAATGGTCGATGATGCCTGGAAAGATTTAAAAAAATCCATCATCGATCGCATGACAGACAATGGCATTTCTGCTTCAATTTTGTAAATCATGCAAGAAGAAGAGAAAGAAAATGAAATTTTAGTAAGGGCACAAAAAGCCGTAGACGACAATGATTTTACCTATGCAAAATTTTTGTATCGTGAGGCTTTGGCAATTAATCCCCAAGATATTGCAGCGAGAACGGCAATGTATGAACTAAGGAATAAGTTTCCCGTTCCCAACGCCGTATTTGCTGGAATTAGGTTTGTTTTCTGCGCCCTAAAAATATTAATTTATAGGGCAAAAGAAGGCTATGATCAGGTGATCAAGGCCGCTGAAAATTTGCTGGATGCCAAACCGTCGAGTGAATTTGCTTTCAGAAGTATTTTACATGCTGCCTATGGGGCCGGGTATTACAAATTGGTAATCTTTGCGTCGCAAAAAGTAATTGAAATGGGTGCCGAGGTCGAAGATTTAGTCATCATAGCCCAGGCATATCTCAATGAAAAAATATTTGATCGGGCTGCCAAAATTGCCAAGGAAGCCATGGAGCTGGATCCCGCAAATGAAGAAGCTAAGGATATTCTCTGGAAATCTTCCGTAGAAAAACATATGAATTCGGATGTTCCATTGATGACTACCGATGGAAATAAACGATTTATTCCTCCCAAAGTAGACACTGACAAAATTTTTATTGCTTCTCACGCTTCCCATGATGAAAAAGAAGAAAAAAGCGATAGAAGAAAGGGCGGTGGAAAAATTAAATAAAAGGAAAATGGGAAATATGGGTGGTTTGAGCGACAAAATTGTCATTGGGTTGTGCACATTTAATCGCCATGAACCTCTGAAAGAGGCATTGGATAGCTTGTCGCAAATTTATATCCCGGAAAGGACGGATGTGGAATTTGTTTTGGTCGACAATGATGAAAATGCAGGGGCAAAATATATTTTCGATGCCTATGCTCCCGACATGCCATTCCCATGTCACTACTTCGTGGAGGCAAACCGAGGGCTCG